>JBOIAY010000116.1:0-14040 GCA_050739255.1 Gammaproteobacteria bacterium | reverse complement strand
TAGAATCAGACTCAAAACTATTGCGCTTGGCATAACTTTGTTGCGCAACGGCTCAAAATGGCCGCTCTCTGCATCCTGCCTCCCGCGGCACTTGTACATCCCTGTACATCGCTCACATACTGGCGTGTACACTCCGCTTTCTCGCCGCCGCGCGCCGCGTTCTGCCTGCACTCGTGACGTTTTGAGACTGATTCTGTTGTTTTATCTGATACGGAGAAAACTCTCATGCACATCACACTCAACATCACGCTACTGGTCATCTGGACTATCGCCGGTGGCCTGATTGTTCTGCTCTTCCCAAAACTCTATCAACGGCTGGTGCCATTGCGCTACATCGTTGGTATTGGACTGATCGTGCTTGGTGCGCTGAGCCTGTTCGGCGCGCATATCCCGTACGTGAACTGAACGCCTTCTCCCCTGGCGGGAAAAGACAAAAAAGATGTTGGGGTTCGCTTCGCTCACCCCAACCTACACACTGCTTCGGCGCAGGTGGAGCAGGATTCTAGCTTGTTTTAAACCCTCTCTCCCTCCGGGGTGAGGTGGAGAAAAGCCGAAGCACCGCTTCGGTCCGCCGAACGGGTGGCTAGGATGGCGCCCTGGAGTTCAAGTGGTGCGGGATGCACCACACAGAACAGGCGGGGATGAGGGTGCGAATTCGCGGCTGCAGCTTGAAGAAATTAAATGTGGGTTTCATTCAACACACCGATCAATCTTCCCGCCGGACATCAAGAAAGCGGACGCCAACAATCTTCCGGAAATCATCAAGGTTTACGCGACGCAGCATACGCCGCCACGTCGATCATTTCGGGCACGGTCAAGTGCGAGGCTTCCAGCCGCATCGGCGCAGCTCCTGGATTCGCGCGCTTGCCGATCTGAAACAAGATCATTTCGCGCACGATATAGGTCGGCGAACGGCCGGCCAGTGGCGGCACGATTCCGATGCCCGGCATCGTCTGGCCTTCCAGTTTCGCGCCGTGGCAGGATTCGCAGGGTGGCGCCCTGCCCTCGCCCTTCGCGGCAATCACCGCGCCGCGCGCGATGCTGCCGGGCGGTACGTAGGCCACGAAACCGTCGTGATCATCGCCTATCTGGTAATGCGCGAAATTTTTCGTCGTTTCGATGATGCGCTCCCCGATCGGCTCGCGCGCGCCGCTTGCGTCCGGTACCAACTCATATTCCGCGATGTGCGTCTTGGGCACATTTGCCGTTTCAACCACCCGCGTCACCGGCGTGAACTTCAGCTTGGAGAAATACGCCGCGGCTTGTTGGAGATCAGCATCGTCGAGATTGCGTGCTTCCTCGTTCATTTTAGGCACATCACCCGAGCCGCTGCGTTCACCGCTGCGAAACGCCTGGATCTGTTCGATGATGAACGCCATCGGCAAACCCGCCAGCGACGCGGTAATGGGTTCACCTTCGCCGCTCGGCTGATGACAAACCGCGCAGGCCCACGCCGGCTTGCGGCCCCGTCCGACGACCTGCGGCATGGGCGGATGATCCTGCGGGAACCAGTCCAGCGGGCTGAACATGGTCCACTGCGCCAGCGTGTAAGTACGCGTGCTGCCAGGAATGTGCAGCGGCTTGTGCAGGTCCGGCTTCGGGGCATTTGGATTCGGCGGCGGATTCTTGATGAACACCCACGCTTCCGCCGCACGTATCGCGGCATTCTGCGTGGCTCCCAATCCGGTTACAGTGCCGGCGGCTGCGCCGGCAGCAAACATGACCAGCAATACCGCCGTCGAAATGACTGCCATTGTTTTTGATTTGCTACACATGTCGCACGTCCAGTCGGATGGAACAGATTTCACTCTCTCGCCATTTTCAGTTCGCTCGCACCGAAGGCGGGTCCTTCGACGTGTACGGCAAACCGACCTTCTTGCAAAAGGCCGCGAAGCGCGGGTCGCTCTTGTAGCGCAGGATGAAGGGGTCGTAGAGCAGGTACTGGATGCCGTCATCGCGATTGGCCCAGGCACGATCCAGCCACTTGAACATGTTGTCCGGGTCTTTGCGCAACGCATAGACCTCGGCAATCTGGTACGCGGAATCACTCGCATGCTTTTCGATCAAGTCTTCGAGGGCCGCATCCGCTGCCGTGCGATCCGGGCCGATCTGCAACGCCCACGCTATGGCAATATCCTTATTGCGGCCTGGGGGCGTGTTCCGGGCAGCGGCCAAAGCCGCTGCGGGGTCGCCGCGCAAGACCTCGATCGCCGTCAATTCCCGGTAGGTGAACGCTGCTTGGGGTTGCAGTGCGACCGCTCTGTGCGCGGTCGCCTCGGCCTCGTCGAGCCGGCCAAGTGCCGCCTGATAGGAGGCCAGCCATACGATCCAGAACGCCTGCAAGGGATTGCCGACCAGCGCTTGCCGAACCAGCTTGATGGCGGATTCCGGATGTCCGCGAGTTGCCAACCTGGTCGAGAGATCGAACTTGGCCAAGGTACTACCCGGCGCCAGTTCCAAGGCGCGACGGAGTTCAGCTTGTGCGCCATCCCAATCCAAGTCGGCATTGACCAGCACGGCAGCGTACGCACCGTGCGCCGCAGCCAGATCGGGATTCAGTTGCAACGCTGTCTTGGCCGCGGCGCGCGCCTCCGCATAGGCACCCGGTTTGTCCGCGCCACTCAGAAAATATCCCGCTAGTAACGTCCACGTGTTCGACATCGCCGCGTACGCCGCCGCGTAGTGCGGATCGAGCTGGGTCGCCGCAGTGAACTGTGTAATGGCCTTATAAGCATCTGCTTCACTACCGCGTTGATAATAGAACTGGCCTTGCAGATAGGCGTTGTACTCCGCGAGATTGCCACTGGGCGGCCGATCGCTTTGCGCCACGGCCGTGCTGCTGGTCTCTGTCAACAGCTTCGCCTTGAGCACGCCCGCTACTGCTTTCGTGATGGCGTCCTGCAACGCGAACAAATCCTTGTACGTCCGGTCGTAATGCTCGGACCAGAGCGTCGTACCGTCCGCAGCGTTGACCAGTTCCGCATTGATGCGTATCTCGTCGCCCGAGCGCTGCACACTGCCTTCCAGCAGATGCGCCACGCCGAGTTTTTTGCCGATGACCTGGCTGCTGTCGTCGCTGTTGCGGAACTGGAACGACGAATCGCGACTGATGACTTTCAAACCGGCGAACTGCGAGAGTGCTGTAATCAGGTCTTCGGAAAGCCCATCAGAAAAATACTGCTGACCCTTATCGCCACTTTCATTGACGAACGGCAACACCGCGATGGATTTGGCGGGAATTACCGTCGCGGCCGACGGCGCGGCAGTAATAGCAGACTTGGGTTCCGACGCGATGGCACTCGCCCTCGCCAGTCGCTCGGCGCGATGTTCCGAAAACCGTACACCGTAAAAACCCGAGATCACCACCAGCACGATCACGATGACAGTCACCGTGGCACTCAGTTTCCAGTGACGCCGCTGCCAAGTACTAGACTGGGCGGGATCCTTCGGCTTGATGAACAGCCAGGCCAACACCACCACCACCGGAAAGCCCAGCAGCAGCACGATAATGACTGCCGGCACCGCTTCCACCCAGCCAAAATACGGAAACGCTCGGCTGACCAGCTGGATCAGAAACCCCGCCACCACCGCATAGGCCACCACCACCCCGTACAAGTGGTGTTGCTTGAGGCGCGCCAGGAAATTCAGGTGCTCATCCGCCACTCGCTACCCCCAACGGATTTTTACCCTAACTCCAAAATCGTGGTCCGGTAGCATGGATTGCTGATGCCTTTGTGTCAGCCGCGCTTCGCCTTATAACGCACGCCTTCCAGCCCCTCAAAATCCGCATCCTGCGTCCACACCAGCGCACCAGCGGCTTGCGCGGTTGCATACACGACGCTATCGGCCAGCGGCAGCTTGTGCCGCAAGCCCAGCGCCGCCGCACGCAGCGCCAGCGATGCGTCGAGATCCGCCACCGCGCTCTGGCGCATCACCGCTATGTACTGCAACGCGGCGGATTCATTGCGCTGCTGGCTGATGCGCTTGAACACTTCGAGCAGGGTAATCGACGGCACCAGCAACTCATCGGGTTGCTCGATGACCTTGGCGAAATGTTTGGCGTTCGGGCCGTCGGCAAAATACTCCAGCCATGCGGACGAATCCACCACGTTCATGTGCGATCGCGCTCACGCGGCACAGACGTGTCAATACCGCGCAGCGTGCCGCGCAGGGATTTGCTGGAGCGCACCGGAATCATCTCGATGCGATCCTCGTATTGCGTCACCTGTAACTTGGTACCCGGCACCAGGCCCATGGCCTCGCGCACCGCCTGCGGAATGACTACCTGATATTTCGGCGAAACCGTGACTGCGGACATGGTAAAATCTCCATCCTGTCGATGAAGATATCGTAATACGATAGTTCTATCGATGTCAAAACCATGCACCGCACAGGACACATGCCGGCCTGCGAATGAATACAGGGCCGGCGAGATACGCTTCGCTGTTCCCGTTCTACGCGGAGGGTGGGGCGGCGATGCTGGCGGCGGGGGGCGCGACAGGTTTGTAGCGGGCGTACTTTTTCAGCAGCGCCTGAAAGCGCGGGTCGTGGCGAATCGGGTCCCAGGCCGGGTCGAGCCACAGCAGCACGGGTGAGTAAGAACCGCTGATGCCGGGCGAGGCCAGCGCCTTGGCCAGCAGCGGCACGGCCAAGTCGGGACGGCCGGCCTCCGCGTAGAGGCTGGCATTCAACTCCATCACCGGCGGGCCGTAGTAGAGATTGTTGGCGCGAGTGACGATTGCCTGCGATTGGGCGATCGCGGCCAGACCCGCCACCGTGTGGCCGAGACCCAGTTCGGCGTCGGCGACATAGGACCAAGCTTGGCCTTCATACTCGCCGCCAGACTGTGCCGTGAGTTGGGCGCGGGCGAGTGGCAGTGCCTGTTCGAACAGCGGTTTGGCGCGTGCCATGTCGCCCGCAAGCCGGTACAGGTCGGCTTGCACCAATGGCTTGGAGCCATTCATGACAGTGTTAAAACCAAAATTGTACGGCGTACCGGGGATGCCCGCGAGCAGCGCGAGCGCCGCCTGGTACTTGCGCTGGTAGGTCAGCAAGCTCACCCGCCACGATTGCAACCACGAAGCGTCACCCTGCGCGGCAGTCCAGGCGCCGGCGACATCGCCGCTAGCGTACAGGATGGCTTCGGAATATAGCTGCTTCGCATAGACGCTGTCAGGATAGAGCGCCAGCGCGTGCTGCAACGCCGCCTCGGCCTCGGCGTAACGGCTGACCAGCAGGTACGTATTGCCTAGCTCCGTGGCCAGTTCGCTGTTGCGAGGATTGCGTGCGAGCGCCTGTTGCAGCGCGGCGATGGCGGCCTCGAAGTGGCCCTGGCGGCGTAGTACAAAACCCGTCGCCTTGAGCGCATCGGCATCGTTGGGGCGTGCTTTGAGCGCGGTGGCGAAGGCAGTGAGTGCGCCGGCATAATCGCCCTGGCCCCAGTAGTCGCTGTAACCGATGGCGAGATGCGCTTCAGCCAGGTTCGGTGCCAGCGCCAGCGCCTGCTCGGCCTGGCTGCGGGCCTCGGCCCGGAGTTGCTGGACATCCTCGCCGCCGCCGCCAAACCAAGCGAGGTCACTCTCGACGTAGGACAGGCGCGCCCAAGCCAAGGCGAAGTCCGGGACTTTCGCGATCGCCTGCTGATAGAGCTGGATCGCCTGCTTCCACGCTGCCCTGTCGTAGTTGATATCGCCTTGGTTGGTGTAGTACTCGGGTATCATGTATAGATCGTTGTAGGTCTGTTCGGAGCTGTGCGCGTTGGCTAGGCGTTGGGTTTCCGCGGGCGAGAGCTTGGCATTGAGGGCCGTTGCGATCTGCTCGGCCACCTCGCCCTCGACGCCAAACACGTTCTTGAGCGTGCGTTGATAACTCTGCGCCCAGATGTGGTGATCGTTGTGCGCGTCGATCAACTGCACGTTGATCAGCACCTGATTGCCCGCTTTCTGCACGCTGCCTTCGAGCAGCGTCGCCACGCCGAGCTGCTGTCCGACAATCTTCAGGTTCTCGGGGTGGCTGCCGTAGCTCAGCGTAGAGGTGCGCGAGACGACCACCAGGTCGCCGATGTCGGCGAGCTTGGTCAGGATCAGGTCCTGCATGCCGTCGGCGAAGTAGGCATTGGCCTTGTCGGTCGAAAGATTCACGAATGGCAATACCGCGATGGATTTGGCGGGAATCACCGTCGCGGCCGAGGGTGCTACGGTAATGGCCGGCTTGGATTCCGACGCGACGGCACTCGCCATCGCCAAACGCTCGGCACGACGCTCGGAAAACCGCACACCATAAAATCCAGAAATCACCACCAGCACGATGACTACCACGGTGACTGCTGCACTCAGCTTCCAGTGCCGCCGCTGCCAGGTACTAGACTGGGCGGGATCCTTCGGCTTGATGAATAGCCACGCCAGCACCACCACTACCGGAAAGCCCAAGAGCAGCACGATGATGACTGCTGGCACCGCTCCCGCCCAGCCGAAGTATGGAAATGCCCGGCTGACCAGCTGGATCAGAAACCCCACCACCACCGCATAGGCCACCACCACCCCGTACAAGTGGTGCTGTTTCAGACGCGTCAGGAAACTCAAGGGTTCGTCGGTCATCGGGGCCCCGCTTTGAAAGGCGCTTTACTATACAAGGGAACAAGGTTTTGGGGCGGCTAAGCGAATGCAATTGCGCCTAAAGATGCCGCATACCCCCTCACCCCAATCCTCTCCCACGGAGGGGAGAGGGGTCAATCAATACAGCTTCGCGAGAATGGTAACTTTAATTTCAGCTTTTGCGCGCGGACAACTGCGCCACCATCGCCCGCATGGCCGTTTGGGTTTCCGCGCTGAACCACATATTCATGAGGTCATCGTAACTACGTTCGCCCAGTTCCGAGAACAACTCAACCAGATCAGCGCGCGCCAGTTTGCGGGTGGCGGCTACCGCCTGTGGCGGGAGTGCCAATAAGCTGCGGCACCACTCCAGGGCCGCGGGAATCACTTGCTCCACTGGCAGCACCTGATCCACCAAGCCGACATGCAGGGCTTCATCCGGCGATATCAAAAGCCCATGCAGGCATAGGCATTCTGCCTGACGAGCGCCCACCAGCCGCTTGAGCGCGGCGTGGATAACCGATGGCACAGGTAAACCCACGCGCACTTCATTGAGCCCGATCTTGAATTTACCTTCAGCGGCAATACGCGTGTCGCAGAAGATGGCCAGTACCGCACCACCGGCGGGACTGTGGCCTGTGATCGCTGCTGCAATCGGAATGGGAGACAGAGCAATGTGCCGCAGCAGACTGATGAATTCTTTCCAGAATGCGTGCATGGCGGCGCGATCCAGTTTCAGCAAGGCCGGTACATCTAACCCAGCCGAGAACATGCCTTCGGCGCCGGAGAGAATCAGCGCGCGGGCGGAGCTTTTCGGTGCGGCTTTGATGGCTTCATGCAGTTCATGCACCAGTGCGGGATTCAGGGCATTTGCCGGCGGATGTGCCAGACGCAGTTCCAGGATATTTTCGTGTTCAATCCTCGTCAGCATGACTATCTCCTGTATTCGCAACACCGGTATCAAGCAGTTCTCGCAACACCGCCGTAGCATACGCGCCTGCCGGCAGAAAGAATTCCAGCGTCAGTGTATGCGCATCGCCCACCTGCCAGGTTAAATCCCGGATCGGCAAACGCAGCGCACGGCGGGCCTGCTCCAAACCGGCAGTTTCGAGTCCTCGGGCAAAGAGTTCCTGATCTTTGATTATCCTGCTTTCCAGCTCCGCCACCTCGCCCGAAATGTGGCTCTGACCCCGGCCCCACAATGGCCCGGTGGGATGCACATCGCCGGCTGCAGCACGTGCTGTCAATGCGTCATCCACGCTGTCCACATGGAAAACGCTGTGGCTGCCATCCAGCATGCACTCCTCACCCGGCAAGACCCTGTTCCAGCTACCCTCAGTCACGCGCTGTGACAATACTGTATTGAATATCAGGCTGCGCGCGGTGGACAACAGCAGGCCACGGAGCTTGCGGTCGCGGACTGAACGCGGATCATCAAAGAATCTTTCGGCATGTTCGATATTGCCGCCGTCGCGACCAAAGCGTTGCGGGCCGAAATAGTTTGGGACGCCCTGCTCACGGATGGTTTCCAGGCGGGACTGCAATTCGACGGCCGCCACCGAAAGCTCGCGCAATACCAGGCGAAAGCGATTGCCCTTGAGCGCGCCGCTGCGCAGCTTGCGGCTGTGTCGCGCTGCTGCAAGAACGCGAAATTCCGGATTCGTCAAGGCATTCCAATCCGGCTCGGGATGTTCGCCCAGCCACAGACTGAAATGCTGTACGGCAATTGCATGCCGGTCCTTGATGCCGGCGTAGCTGACGTCGCGCGCGGGCATCCCAACATAGCGCGCCAGTTCACGCGCCACCCAGATGGTATTGGCGCTGCGTTTTTCCACCCTGAGCAAGCGATGCTCGCCCGCGCCGTCCGCTTCAAATCCCAGTACTTCTTCGACATAGAAATCTTCAGGCTTTGTGCGGATGTGGCCTTGGCAGGGAGCGGGGCCATGGGCGTGCGCCCATTTGGGTAGGATTATCATGAAAATTCGGTGGGGCCCTGAATAATTCGGTTCGTGTTGCGCCAAGCCCGCCCTCGGCCCCTCGTCTTTGCTCGGGAGAGCAGAGAGTAAATCAGAACTTTCCTGGGGAAACATCCGATCTATTCAATTTCACGTCATGCTGGCGCAAGTCGCCTTGCGAAATCGGGGTGCCGGTGAATTGCTCAGGGCTTTCTTAATGATTCGGTTGCTGCGGCGGCACACGTACGATCTGGTAGAACGTCTCACCCTTTTTGATCATGCCAAGATCAGTGCGCGCCTGCTCCTCGATGGCCGCCTGGCCCTGTTTCAAATCCTGCACCTGCGCCGCCAGCGCCTGGTTGCGTTTGGTGAGTTCGGTGTTCTGCACCAGTTGTGCGTTTACTTGCTGCTGCAGTTTCCAGGCGTCGTGCAGATCACCCTGCCCGAACCACAAGTCATATTGGAACAGCAGCAGCAACAATACCAATATCAGTGGCAGCAGGAATTTCAGTTGCAGTCCGCGCAAAGTCATGTGCTCTGGACCACCCTGGTGGGAAATGCTCTGTGGCCACGATAACGCGCTCTGGCTCCCAGGGATTCCTCGATGCGCAGCAACTGGTTGTACTTGGCCAGCCGGTCCGAGCGGGACAGCGATCCGGTCTTGATCTGGGTGGCGCGGCTGCCCACGGCCAGATCGGCGATGCTGGTGTCCTCGGTCTCGCCGGAACGGTGCGAGATCACGGCGCTGTAGCCCGCCTTCACCGCCATGTTGATAGCCTCCAGCGTCTCCGTGAGTGTGCCGATCTGGTTCAACTTGATGAGGACGGAATTCGCAACACCCTTGCGGATGCCTTCACTGAGAATTTTCGTGTTGGTCACGAAAATGTCATCGCCCACCAGTTGCACGCACCCGCCCAGCCGCCGAGTCAGCAACTGCCAGCCGTCCCAGTCATTCTCTGACATGCCGTCTTCGATGCTGATGATGGGATGGCGGTCCACGAGCCGCGCCAGGTAATCAGTGAATTCCGCGGGGCTATACTGCTTGTGCTCGGATTCAAGATGGTAGCGCCCGTTCTTGTAGAATTCGCTGCTGGCCGCGTCGAGTCCCAGATAGATATCCCTGCCTGGTTCGTAACCCGCCCGCCGGATGGCCTCCGTGATGACTTCCAGCGCCGCTTCGTTGGACGGCAAGCTCGGCGCGAAACCGCCTTCGTCGCCGACAGTGGTACTCAAGCCGCGCGCGTGCAGCACGCTCTTGAGCGCATGAAATACTTCTGAGGCATAGCGCAGCGCTTCCGAAAAACTCGGCGCGCCCACCGGCAGGATCAGGAACTCCTGAATGTCGACGTTATTGTCCGCGTGCGCCCCACCGTTGATGACGTTCATCTGTGGCACAGGCAAGGTCACCGCATCTTCACCACCCAGCCAGCGATAAAAGGGCATCTCATGTTCACGTGATGCCGCACGAGCGGTGGCGAGTGACACGCCGAGAATGGCGTTGGCGCCCAGCCGGGATTTATTCTCCGTGCCGTCCAGCTCGATCAGGACGCGGTCCAGTTTTTCCTGATCCTCGGCTTCCATCCCGCGGAGCCTGCGCTGGATCTCGCCTTTTACATTGGCAACGGCTTTGCGTACACCTTTGCCACCATAACGGTGCGCATCGCCGTCACGCAGTTCCACAGCTTCGCGCGAGCCGGTGGAAGCGCCAGAAGGCACCGCCGCGCGGCCGACCGTGCCACTATCCAGAACCACATCCACTTCCAGCGTGGGATTGCCACGGGAATCGAGAATTTCGCGCGCGCGTAAATCAGATATCCGAGTCATACTTCAATGTTCCTGATTACTGGTGGTAGATCATTCCGGCAGTCTGCTTTCCACGTACGGCTTGCGCTTGACCACCGTGTCCAGCTCTTTGAGCGTGACCAGCAATTCTTCCATCAGTGACAGCTGCCAGGAGTTGGGGCCGTCGCAAAGCGCGTTATCCGGGTCCGGATGGGTTTCCATGAAGATGCCGGCGACGCCGGCACCGATGGCGGCGCGCGCCAGCACCGGGATGAACTGCCGCTGACCACCGGAACTGCCACCCTGCCCACCCGGAAGCTGCACTGAATGGGTGGCGTCGAAGACCACCGGGCAACCAGTGCTGCGCATCACCGCCAAACCGCGCATATCTGTTACCAAGTTGTTGTAACCAAAGGAAAACCCGCGCTCGCATACCAATATCTGTTGATTACCCGTGGCACACGCTTTGTCCACTACGTTCTGCATCTCCCAAGGCGACAGGAACTGGCCTTTCTTGATGTTCACGGGCTTGCCGGCCTTGGCGGCGCGCTGGATGAAATTCGTCTGGCGGCACAGAAACGCGGGAGTCTGGATCACATCCACCACCGCAGCTACGGTCTCGATGGGCGTGTCTTCGTGCACGTCCGTCAATACCGGCACACTGATGGTTTTGCGGACCTTCTCCAATATGCGCAAGCCTTCTTTCACGCCAGGACCGCGATAACTTTTACCTGACGTGCGGTTGGCCTTGTCGAAGGAGCCTTTGAAGATATAAGGAATATTCAACCGCTGCGTGACTTGCTTGAGATGGCCCGCCACGTCCAGCGCCAGTTGCTCGCTTTCCAGTGTGTCCGGCCCGGCGATGAGGAAGAACGGCTGGTCGTGGCCGGCTTCAAAACCGCAGAGTTTCATGCGCGCGCCGCCTTGAGCGCGGGCTGCGCAGCGGCATATTCGCGCGCCGCCTGGATGAAGCCGCTGAACAACCTGTGGCCATCGCGCGGCGTGGACGTGAACTCCGGATGGAACTGGGTCGCGATAAAGAATGGATGCCCCGGCAACTCGATGATCTCCACCAGATCGTCCATGGAATAGCCGGAGAAGACCAAGCCTTTCTTCTCCAATTGTTCGCGATAATTGTTGTTGAATTCGTAGCGATGGCGATGGCGCTCGGAAATCACATCCTTGCCATACAATTTGTGCGCCAGCGTGCCGGCTTTGAGGTGCGCCTCTTGGGCGCCCAGGCGCATTGTGCCGCCCAGATCCGATTGCGCGCTGCGGGTTTCCGTCTGCCCGCCGCGATCCCGCCATTCAGTGATGAGGGCGATGACTGGATGCGGCGTGTTGCGCTCGAACTCAGTGCTGTGGGCGCCCTTCAAGCCCGGCACGTTGCGCGCAAATTCTATTACTGCGACTTGTAGGCCGAGGCAGATACCTAGATAGGGGATGCGATGTTCGCGGGCGTAACTGGCGGCAGCGATCTTGCCCTCGATGCCGCGTTCACCAAAACCACCTGGCACCAGGATGGCGTCCATGCCGCGCAACAGAACCGTGCCATGCTTGACCAGCTCTTCTGAATCAATGTAATGAATTTTCACTTCGGTGTGGGTATGAATGCCGGCGTGTTTCAAGGCTTCGTTGAGTGACATGTAGGCATCGGCAAGATTCACATACTTGCCAACCATGGCCACGTTGACGGTGGCCTCGGGGTTGACGCGGGCTTCCACCACGCGGCGCCATTCGCTCAGGTTCGCGGATTTGGCATTGATGCGCAGATGGTCCACGACAATATCATCCAGGCCCTGGCTGTGCAGAATCAACGGAATCTTGTAGATGTCATCGGCATCCGGTGCCGAAATAACCGCGCGTTCTTCCACATTGGTGAACAGTGCGATCTTGCGGCGCGCGTCGTCCGGTAACGGTTTGGCGGCGCGACACAGAAGGATGTCCGGCTGAATACCGATGGAGCGCAGTTCCTTTACGGAATGCTGGGTGGGCTTGGTCTTGGTTTCGCCGGATGTGGGAATGTAGGGCACCAGGGTCAGGTGCATGTACACGCACTTGCCGCGGCCCATCTCGATACCCATCTGGCGGATAGCTTCCAGGAACGGCAGGGATTCGATGTCGCCCACGGTGCCGCCGATCTCCACCATGCAGATGTCGGCGTTGCCGGCGCCTTCGCGGATGCAGCGCTTGATCTCGTCAGTGATGTGCGGGATTACCTGTACGGTGCCGCCCAGATAATCGCCATGACGCTCCTTACGAATCACGTTCTCGTAGATTCGGCCGGTGGTGAAATTGTTGCTGCGGCCCATGCGGGCGCGCACATAACGTTCGTAATGGCCCAAGTCCAGGTCAGTCTCGGCACCGTCTTCGGTCACGAATACCTCGCCATGCTGGAACGGGCTCATGGTGCCGGGGTCCACGTTTATGTAGGGATCCAGTTTCACCATGGTGACTTTCAGGCCGCGGGCTTCGAGAATGGCACCCAGGGAGGCGGAGGCGATGCCCTTCCCCAGAGAAGAAACCACGCCGCCGGTGACAAATACGAAATGGGCCATCAGGACTCCCGACGCGGCGCCGGGATGGCTCCGCTGAATCGGGAAGACAGCGTAACAGAATCAAGGGCTTGAAAGAAGCGAAATCGCGCCTGGCTTGTACCGGTGCGGCCTTTCAATACAGCGCAGGATGGGATTGCCACTCGACGCGCAAACCCGGCTCGCTTGCTCCAGCGGCGAACGGCGCACACACAAACAAATCAGCCACGGCGGCCAACTGGTCGCCGATATACAGGAGGGGCAGGCGCTCCCGCATCCAGGGCAATACTTCGAATTCCTGGAGCCATTTCTTCAGCGGCCTGCGGTGGCTGCGGCCCGCTGGCTGGCAGACTTCGCCACCGGCACGAAACCTCACTCTCAACCCTGCGGCCGGGGATGCCGTCGCGCGCAGGCCCTCACCGGGAACCGGCAGCAGGCCTAGCCTCCCGAGGCCGGGAGCCAGCTCCAAGGATTCGCCCAGGCGAAGCTGGAACTCTCCAGTGGAAGGCTCGGGCAATGGCGGCAGGCCGTACAGACGGCCGCGGTAGCGGCGCAATTCCACGCCTTGCCAGGTGACGCAGGGGTTACGGTCGGTCCGGGCCAGCAGCACTTCGTGCAGAATTTGTTCCAGCTTGTGGGCGGGTGGCAACGGCAAAGCCAGCTCTTCCAGCCAATGCCGCAACACATTTTTTGTTCGCATGTCGTTAAGCGCTTGCAAGGCGGGTATTGACAACGCACCACCTGCCGAATCCGAACAGCGTTTCAAATCTTCTTCGGCCAAAGTCCTCAGCAATGCCAGGGGCTCGGCGCAGTGGCGCGCACTGCGCGACACGGTTTGTGTCGCCGATGGCCAGCGCTCACGTATTTGCGGAAGTACGTGTTGACGCAAATAGTTGCGGTCAAAGCGCATATCCGCATTGCTGGGATCTTCCAGCCATGCGAGTTTCTGGTCTTGCGCCCAATCTCGCAGCTCGGCGCGCGTAAACCCGAGCAGCGGACGCGCCAGTTTGCCGCGGCCGAAATCGATAATCACCGGCATGGCGGCGAGACCACGCAAGCCTGCACCGCGCAGAGCTTGCAGCAGAAATGTCTCCATCTGATCGTCTTGATGGTGGGCCAGCAATAGCATGTCGCCTTCGCGAATGAGTTTCGCGTAAACCTCATAGCGTTGTTCCC
>JBOIAY010000115.1:0-2134 GCA_050739255.1 Gammaproteobacteria bacterium | reverse complement strand
AAGTAATGGAACCGGGCCTGGCCGCATGCGCGGCTGGACTCGCGCTGGATAAACCTGAACAGGTCTATGCGGTGCAACGCCAGAATTACCTGCTGGGCAAGCGCGTGCGCCACGGCGGCTGGGGCAGCCAATGGCTCACGCGGCTGTACAATCGTCAGACCCACAAATTCACGGACGTGGCGGTGCATGAGAAAGTGGGCTTGAAAAGCGGCGAACAGCCCGTGCAGTTGGCTGGAACCCTGCAGCATACTGCCATGCGCGATGCCGGGGATTTCCTGGTGAAGATGCACCGTTACACCATGCTCAAGGCGGGGGAGTCCACCCGCACCTATCCGCCGGGTATCATTCTTCTCAAGACCATCTGGGCTTTCATGCGCGTGTATTTCCTGCGACTCGGGTTGCTGGATGGTTGGCGTGGGCTGCTGATCTCAGTGTCCGAGGCCAACGGGGTATTCTATAAATACATGGTCATCTATTCTCAGAGAAAACAATCATGATTATCGTTACTGGTGGCGCAGGCTTCGTGGGCAGCAATCTGGTCTTGGCGCTCAACCAGCGCGGTCACACAGACATCATGGTGGTGGACGACCTCAAGGACGGTTCCAAGTTTGTGAATATGGTGGAAGCGGAGATCGCCGACTACCGTGACAAGGATGCGTTCCTGCATCAGCTTTCTGGTGGCACCGCTTTCGGCAGCCCCATCGAAGCGGTGTTCCACAACGGCGCCTGTTCCGACACTACCGAGTGGAACGGCCAGTACATGATGTCGGTGAACTACGAATATTCAAAGGCATTGTTGGAGCACTGCATCAAGCACACTATCCCGTTTATCTATGCCTCGTCGGCCGCGGTGTATGGCGGAGGCAAGGTGTTCAAGGAAGAGCGCCAGTACGAAGCCCCGCTCAATATGTACGGGTATTCCAAATTCCTGTTTGACCTGTACGTGCGCCGTCGCATGAAAACCGCCTTGAAGAGCCAGGTGGTGGGCTTCCGTTATTTCAACGTGTACGGTCCGCGCGAACAGCACAAGGGCAAGATGGCCAGCACCGCGTTCCATTTCAACAATCAGATATTGGCCACCGGCAATTGCAAGCTGTTCGAGGGCAGCGGTGGTTACACCGACGGCGAACAGCGCCGGGATTTCATCCATGTGGATGACATATGCGCCGTAAATCTGTGGGCACTGGATCATCCCAAGGTTTCCGGTATCTTCAATCTGGGCACCGGCCGCAGTCAAACGTTCAATGACGTGGCCAACGCGGTGATCAAATACCACGGCAAGGGCAAGATCGAGTACATCGCCTTCCCCGAAAACCTCAAGGGGCGTTACCAGAGTTTCACCGAGGCTGACATGGGCGCGCTGCGCGCCGCCGGCTGTAAGCACAAGTTCATGACGGTGGAACAAGGCGTGCGAAAGTACATGGAATGGTTGAACACCAATAAGGGCTGAAGCGTGAACAGTACGCAGCACTCAGCACGCAGCACTCCTTCCCGTATTCTGATCGTAGGGCCCGCCTGGATCGGTGACATGGTGATGGCGCAAAGTTTGTTCATCACCCTCAAACAACGTTTCCCTGATTCCGTGATTGACGTGCTGGCGCCGGCCTGGGCGAAGCCGCTGCTGGCACGCATGCCGGAAGTGCACAGCAGCATGGTCATGCCTTTGGACCACGGCGAATTCCGTTTTGCTGCACGCCGGCGTCTGGGGCGTCTGCTGCACGGACGCCATGAGCAGGCGATTGTGTTGCCACGTTCCTGGAAGTCCGCGCTGGTGCCGTTTTTCGCGGGTATCCCGAAGCGTACCGGCTACCGCGGCGAGTGGCGCTACGGTCTCATCAATGACATGCGTGCTTTGGACAAATCAAGACTCACACAGACCGTGCAGCGTTTTGTGGCTCTGGGTCTGGAACGGGATGCGCCGCTGCCACCAGCCGATATTCCCAAACCGCGCCTGCGGGTGGACTTGCATAACCAGCAAGTCTTGCTGGACAAGCTGGCATTGAACCCGGACAAACCCATCGTCGCGTTAATGCCGGGTGCCGAATACGGCCCTTCCAAACGCTGGCCGGTGGAGCGCTACGGTGAACTGGCGAAGCGGCTGCTGGCGTCCGGCAAGCAGGTCTGGGTGTTCGGC
>JBOIAY010000114.1:0-2820 GCA_050739255.1 Gammaproteobacteria bacterium | reverse complement strand
CTGGAAGAGACCTACGGCGTGATCATCTACCAGGAGCAGGTGATGCAGATCGCGCAAGTACTGGCCGGTTACAGCCTGGGCAGTGCCGATCTGTTGCGTCGTGCTATGGGCAAGAAGAACGCCGAGGAAATGGCCAAGCAACGTGAGGTATTTGTGAAAGGTGCGGTGGAGCGCGGCGTGAATCAGCGGCTTGCCGCGCACATTTTTGATCTGATGGAAAAGTTCGCTGGCTACGGTTTCAACAAATCCCACTCCGCGGCGTATGCGGTACTGACATACCAGACCGCTTGGCTCAAGGCACATTATCCAGCCGCTTTCATGGCCGCGGTATTGTCTTCCGACATGGATCATACCGACAAGGTAGTGACACTCATTGACGAGTGTCGCGCCATGCAGCTTGCGATCCTGCCGCCGGACATCAATCGTTCCGGCTACAAGTTCACGGTCGCGGATCAGAAGAGCATCCGTTACGGCCTGGGTGCCATCAAGGGTGTGGGCCTCGCGGCCGTTGAAGGCGTGCTGGAGGAGCGGGCGCACAACGGTGATTTCAGGAATCTGGAAGATTTTTGTCGGCGCATTGATGTGCAAAAATCCAACCGGCGCGTCATCGAAGCCCTGATTCGTGCCGGCGCGCTTGACAGCTTCGGGTTCAATCGTGCAACCCTCATGGCGCGTTTGCCGGACGCATTAGCGCGTGCGGATCAGAACACACGCGCCAGTGCGGCGGGCCAGGATGATCTGTTCGGTCTGGCCGGACCTGCGGCGATGAAACAAATACACACGCAATCTGCAGCCGTGCTTCCGGACTGGGACGAAGACCAGCGATTACGCGGTGAGCGGGAAACGCTGGGTTTATATCTTACCGGCCATCCGGTGAACCGTTATGCGGCCGATCTGCGCTATGTGGTGACTGCCCCGCTGGGCGAATTGGCGGATGAATCGCCGCCAATGAACAATGGCGAGCGCGGTTATGCTTATGGCGCAGTATCACGCAACGTGACTGTGGCGGGTCTGGTGGTGGATTTGCGCAAGCGCGGCGGACGCGTGAATCTGGTGCTGGACGACCGCAGTGGCCGGCTGGAAGTGACCTTGTTCGAGGACGCCTACAACCGCTTCCGTTCCATGGCGGTGAAGGACAAGATCGTGGTCGTGGAAGGCCGGCTGGCGTTCGACGAATTCATCAGCGCCTGGCGCGTCACCGTGAAGAACATGTACGGCGTGGATGAATTACGGGAGCGTTTTGTGCGGCGTCTGGATATAGATTGGGGGCCGGATGCGGGGGCCGATTTTGCCGTCCGTCTCAAGGAAGCGCTCAAGCCTCATCTGGGCGGTCATTGCAGCGTCTTGGTGCGTTACCGGGGGCAGGAGGCCAGTGTACCCGTGCCTTTGGGGGAGATTTGGCGTGTGCATCCCGCCGAAAGCCTGACCCGGCGGTTGGAGGGCTGGCTGGGACAGGACAAGATCACTTTGCACTATGGCGCTCGTCCCGCCGATCCGGCTAGCCAGGCGGCCAGCGCCTGAGAGGGGCTTGTACCCTGCGCCCTCAGCCGGTAACGTTTGCAATCCCTTGGCTGCTCCGGTAAACGATGAACCTCAACGTCCTCGAATTTGAACAACCCATCGCCGAACTCGAGGCGAAAATCGAGGAGCTGCGTTTCGTGGGTGATGAATCCGCCGTCAGCATCACCGACGAGATCGAGCGCCTGCAGGCCAAGAGCCGCACCCTCACGGAAACCATTTTCTCCGGCCTGAGCGCCTGGCAGGTGGCGCAACTGGCGCGCCATCCGTTGCGGCCTTATACGCTGGACTATATATCGAAGATTTTCACCGACTTTGAGGAACTGCACGGTGACCGCGCCTTCGGCGATGATCCAGCCATCGTCAGCGGCGTGGCGCGGCTAGACGGCCGGCCCGTGGCGATCATCGGCGAACAGAAAGGCCGCGATACCAAGGAAAAGGTACGCCGCAATTTCGGCATGCCGCGGCCGGAAGGCTATCGCAAGGCGCTGCGCATCATGAAACTGGCCGAGCGCTTCCGCCTGCCGCTCATGACGTTCATTGATACACCCGGCGCCTATCCGGGCGTGGGCGCCGAGGAACGCGGTCAATCCGAAGCCATCGCCCACAACCTGTTCGAGATGTCCACTTTGCGGGTACCGATTATCTGTACCGTAATTGGTGAAGGCGGTTCCGGTGGCGCACTCGCCATCGGGGTGGGCGACCGGGTGATAATGCTGCAATACAGTATTTATTCAGTAATCTCGCCTGAAGGCTGTGCCTCGATCCTGTGGAAGAGTGCGGAGAAAGCCAGCGAGGCGGCAGAAGCCATGGGCATCACCGCGGAACGGCTCAAGAGCTTCGGACTCATTGACGCGGTGCTGAAAGAACCACTGGGCGGCGCGCACCGCAATGCGGATGCCATGGCCGCCACGGTCAAGAATGCGCTGAGCGACAACCTGAGCCGGCTCGAGCATGTCTCTATGGACGAACTGCTGGAAGCTCGCTACAAACGCTTCATGTCCTTTGGCAGCTACAAGGAGTGAGCGCCGCAGCCGCTCGCCGCGCGTGAGTTTCGATTCCGATAAATTGATTGCTGTCCTGCGCGGCCTTCCGGCCGCGCACTGTTATTGGATTGGCTACAGCGGCGGCTTGGATTCCAGCGTGTTATTGCACGCTCTCGCACAGCAAAAGCTCGTGCTCGGAGCTGAACTGCGCGCCATTCATGTTAATCATCACATTCATCCTCAGTCCGATGATTGGCAGGCACATTGCGAAACTATCTGTGCGGACCTGAACGTGCCGCTTGAGTGCCGCAGTGTC
>JBOIAY010000113.1:0-15820 GCA_050739255.1 Gammaproteobacteria bacterium | reverse complement strand
ACCAACATCCTGCAAGGTTTGGTGCATCTGCTGCTGTTTCTAGCGTATCTGCTGTTTGCACTCTAATCAGCGTGTCAGTTGTTTAGTGAATGATAGCTTTCGGGGACGTGTCATCAGGCCCGCTGTTATTACATATCGGGATGTTGTAGTCGCTTACGGCATCATCCCAACGCGACGGATGCGGGAATTTTCCTTCGCTTACTGCAGCCAAAGCACGTTTGTCAAAATTTGCGTCACCACTTGACTCAATAAGATGAAGGTTTGAGGTTATCCCGTACTTATTTCGGTACCCGATCTCCGCACAAGGCGGCTTTTGTGGAATGGTGCTCTCGCTGGCTGATACATACTGAATTTGAGTGCCGTTGTTCCGGCATTCACCCGGCCTTGAGGGGAAACAGAATGGCGCTTGGATGTTTAAAATCTTGTTCTTTGCCAAATCAGGTGGCATTGGCATCGGGGTGGTTCTTAAAGAGTTTAGCACCAGCTTGTCTAGAATCGCATTTCCATTCGATTGCACAATTTCAGTATCAAGTATTATGCCGTTCCGATACTGGAAGCCGACAATAACCCAGCCGACTGCACCCTGCTTCATACCACGCCATTGTGCTGCAACCGGCCAGTGGACGTGCCTTAAGTGACTGCCAATAGCATAACTAATGACCTTGAAGAATTTCGTATCAGCAGCGTACATTCCAATTTCCATTTCGAAATCGTGCGGTGCCGCGATATTTAAACCTTGTGCCTGAGGTGGTGGGATATTTGATATCTGTTTGACAATCGCCGCATCTAAGATCGGTGAGCCAGTGGATTTTAGGATACGCGGTGCTTTCAGTTTACCGTTGTCGTAGGTGAAGGTGACAATGGCGGTGCCGGAAGGAAAGTCCTCCGTGGCTGCGTCGTTCGGATATTGAATATCCTTGTGGACAGTTTCGCTGAGCGCATTGACCCATTGTGGGTTTTCCCAATAGGGAACCGAAGGTGTGCTGGCGCAGCCAGCCAGCAGGATTGCCAACCCCAATACCGTGATTGTTAGCGATTTCATTGAATACCAATTATAGATGACCTCGGACAGTGGTAAGCCTGGTCAGCCTTCAAAGATGTAAGCATCCATGGCCAATGTGCGGTCAAAACTTGCATGCAGTCGTTTAGCTTTTGGCCCTCCGGCGCCCAGTACCACGAACAGCGGTAGCAAGTGCTCTTCGGTTGGATGATTGCGGGCTGCCTGCGGCGCGCGTTGCCGGTAATCCAGTAGCGCTACCTGGTCGCCACGCGTGAGCGCGTCATGCAGCCATGCAGTGAAATCTTCATACGGCTTGTGGTTATCACTGCCGTGATGGAAATACTCACGCAGATTATGAGTGGCGCCGCCGCTGCCGATGATGAGCACGCCGCGCTCGCGCAGCGGTTTCAGAGCTTCGCCGATTTTAAGATGATGCGCGGGGCCAAGCGGTGTTTGCAGGGATAGTTGCAATACCGGAATGTCGTGTTGCGGGTACATGAGTAGCAGCGGCACCCAGGAGCCGTGATCGAGTCCACGCACTAGGTCCACGCCGGCTGGTGGTCCGAGCAGCCGCACAACTTCTTTTGCCAGGTTATGGTTCCCGGACGCTGGATAGCGCAGCCCGTAGAGCGATTCAGGGAAGCCGTAGAAATCATGGATGGTGTCGAGGTGCTGTGCGCCCGTAACACGCGGTTCGGCGGTATCCCAATGAGCGGATATAATCAGGATCACCTCGGGCCGTGGCAGGATAGTGCCAAGGTTTTGCAGAAAGGCATATGCCGGCTGTGTGCTGTCCACCGCGAGCATGGGTGAGCCATGAGAGATAAATAAGCTGGGTAGTGACGTGCCAGACATGAGAATAATGTGCGACTTTGCCGCAGGATATTCAAGCCACCGTGAGCCAGTCAGGTCCGCGCCGCCGTGCCGTACGGGGTCGGAAGGTGCATTCTAAAAGCGTGGAGTGCAACGTCAATGAAACGAAGTTGGGTTTATATTCTTCACGAGTGATTGTGACAGTCAGGCGCTGAACACGGGGACTCAAGGTGCACATATTGTTGCTGATACTGGACCTTGGGGGCACGTTCGTGTTTGCCATCAGCGGCGCGGTGGCGGCAGTCAGACACCGGCTGGATATTTTCGGGATCATGGTGCTGGCGTTCGCCGCTGGCAATGCCGGTGGCATGACCCGCGACCTGTTGATCGGCGCGGTACCGCCGGCGGCGATTGCAAACTGGAACTATCTCGGCGTCTCCGTCCTTGCCGGCTTCATCACCTTCTTCTGGTATCCAATCATCAATCGCTTGAAGAATCCGGTACTTTGGTTCGATGCCGTGGGCTTGGCGTTCTTCGCAGTCGCCGGCGCCGAAAAGGCGCTGGTCTATGGACTCAATCCGGTGATGGCGGCCTTGCTCGGCATGTTGACCGGCATTGGCGGCGGGATGCTGCGTGATGTATTAGTCAATCAGATACCAACAGTGTTGCGTGCGGATCTGTACGCACTGGCCGCGCTGGCCGGCGCTGCCGTGGTGGTAGTTGGCTACATGCTGCATATTCAACCGGTTGCGACCACCATTGCCGGCGGGGTGTTGTGTTTCGCATTGCGGTTCATGGCTATTCAATACGGCTGGCATCTGCCCACCGCCAAGTGGTCGCGGCGCATGGGAGCAGACGTTTCGGGCAGCCGTAAAGATAGTGAAAGGTTTTGAGAGGGATTGGACGCACTCAGTCCGCAGCCACGGGATGTTGTTGTGGCTGGCGGCCGCCGATTTTCTTGTCGTAACTCGGCTGTTTCATCAGGAACACCAGGGGGATGGCGGCCAGGCTGATGATCATCATGAGCTTGAAGTCGTTGTTATAGCCGATCATGGCGGCCTGCTGCGTGACCATGCCGTTGAGCATTGCCAAATCCCGAGTGTTGTGCAGACTCATTTGCGCGGCCAGTGGTGAGAGCTGCATAGCCTGATTGTAGGGCGTGATGTGCCCGCCCAAAACGGCGTGATTTATCTGAGTACTGCGTGACAACAGTGTGAAGGCGATGGAGATTCCGACGCTGCCGCCGACGTTGCGGATCAGGTTGTACACGCCGGTGCCTTCGGTACGCTGCTGCGTGGGCAGGGTGGAAAATGCCACGGTCAGCAGCGGCACCATGACCTGGCCCATGCCGATGCCCTGGACAAAGCCGGTCCAGACAATGGGCCAGGTACCAATACTGGTATTAAAGCCGGTCATGAAGTACATGGATACGGCCATGATGAACAATCCCACGGCCATGTTGAAGCGTGGATCCATCTTGTTGGACAGCCGGCCCACGATCAGCATGGAAATCATGGTGCCGATGCCGCGCGGCATGAGCACCAGCCCGGTGATGACCACCGGGTAATCCAGCAGATTCTGCACGAATTGCGGGATCAGCGCCATGATGGAATACAGGCTGATCAGCACTACGAAACCGATGATGTTGCCGACCATGAAGTTGCGGTCCTTGAACAGGGATAGGTCAATGTAGGAGTTTTTCTTCTTGAAGGTGTGGACGAAAAACAGCCACAGGCCGGTGAGCAAGAAGCCGAATTCGATGAGCACTTCGGCGGAATTGAACCAGTCTTTGCGCTCGCCGCGGTCCAGCATCATCTGCAGTGCTCCGATGGCGACGCTCAGGAACAAAAATCCCCAGCCGTCGAAAGAACGCTCACGGTTGATTTTTGTCTCATGCACATAGGCCAGCGTCATGAGTATGGCGAGGATGCCGATAGGAATGTTGATGAAAAACACCCAGCGCCAGGAGTAGTATTCGGTGAGATATGCACCGAATACGGGGCCGAGAATCGGGCCGAGCATGATGCCCATACCGAAGATTGCCATTGCCATGCCGTGCTTTTCGCGTGGATAGCTGTCCAGCAGGATGGCCTGCGAGATCGGCACCATGGCGGCGCCGAACAGGCCCTGCACCACACGCAGCAATACGATCTCGACCAGTGATGTAGCGGTGCCGCACAGGAACGAGGCAACCAGAAAACCCAGCATGCTGACAAGGTACACGTGTTTGCGACCAAAGCGGCCAGAAAGCCAGCCGGTGGGCGGCGTCATGATGGCAGCGCCCACTATATAAGAGGTGAGTACCCAGGAGATCTGGTCTTGGCTCGCGGACAGCGAGCCCTGCATATTGGGCAGCGACACGTTGACGATGGTTGTGTCGAGCACTTGGAGGAGCGTGCCCAGCATTACCGCGATGGTTATTAAAGCGGTGTGCTCCTTGGCGCTGGCAGGTTTACGGAAAATCATGCCTGCTCCATCTCAGTCTACGACCACTGGGCGATGCTGCACCCCGCCCTGGGCGGCCTTGGGCGGACGCATCAGCAACACCAACGGAATGGCGGCCAGGCTCACGATCATCATCAGTTTGAAATCGTTGTTGAAGCCGATCATGGCGGCCTGCTGTGTGACCACGCCATTCAGCATGGCCAGATCACGGGTGCTGTGCAAGTTCATGGTGGCGCTCAACGGCGAGAGTTGGATAGCCTGGCTATAAGGCGTGATATGGGTGGCAAGTACCTGATGGCTGATCTGGGTGCTGCGTGACAGCAGTGTAAACGCAATGGAGATGCCGAAGCTGCCGCCGATGTTGCGAATCAGGTTGAACACGCCGGTGCCCTCGGTGCGCTGTTCAGCCGGCAGGGTGGCGAATGCAGCGGTAAACATCGGCACCATCACCAGGCCGATACCGATGCCCTGTACGAAGCTGGTCCAAGTAATGAACCAGGTGTCCACCTGGGTGTTGAAGTGATACATCTCATACAACGAAAACGCGAGAATCAGCAGGCCCGTAATCATGACGAAGCGCGGATTGAATTTGCTGGAGAAGCGCCCCAGCACCGCGAAGGAGATTAAAGTGCCCACTCCGCGCGGCATGAGCACCAGGCCGGTGATAATCACCGGATAATTCAGCAGGTTCTGCACCAACGGCGGAATCAGCGCCATGATGGCGTACATGCACAGGAACAAGATGAAGCCGAGTATGTTGTTGAGGACAAAATTGCGGTCTCTGAACAGAGTCAGGTCTATGTAGGCGTTCTTCTTTTTATACGTATGGATAAAAAACATCCACAGGCCGACCAGTACCAGGCCGAATTCGATGATGATTTCCGCGGAATTAAACCAGTCGTGGCGCTGTCCGCGATCCAGCATCATCTGCAGCGCACCGATGGCCACACTCATGAACAGAAATCCCCAAGCATCGAAGGTGCGGATTTTGTTGATGGCTGTTTCGCGCACGTATACGAGCGTCAAAAATACGGCCGCCACACCCACCGGAATGTTGATGAAGAATACCCAGCGCCAGGAATAGTACTCGGTCAGGTAGGCACCCAGCACCGGGCCGATGATTGGGCCCAGTACCACGCCGACACCAAAGATGGCCATGGCCATGGTGTGTTTTTCGCGCGGATAGGTGTCGAGCAGAATTGCTTGCGAGATGGGCACCATGGCGGCCCCGAGCAGACCCTGGAGTGCGCGCAACAGCACGATTTCGGTGAGTGAGGTGGCTGTACCGCACAGAAACGATGCGCCCACGAAACCGATCATGCTGGCGAGATACACGCGCTTGCGGCCGAAACGGCCAGCCAGCCAGCCGGTGGGCGGCGTCATGATGGCGGAGCCGACTATATAAGATGTCAGCACCCAGGATACCTGGTCCTGGGTAGCGCTCAGGCTGCCCTGCATATTGGGCAGCGCCACGTTCGCGATAGTGGTGTCGAGCACCTGCATAAAGGTGCCGAGCATCACCGCAAAGGTGATCATCGCGGTGTGCGATTTGCCGCCCGCGGACTTGATCAGCCGTTCGATCATTTGAGGACGATTTAGTTATTCGCAGCCTTGGCTTCGCTGGAGCCGAAGAACAGGCTGTAATGCGTGTCAATGGTGACTTCCGCGCTCATGCCGGCGCGCAGATCCGGACCATTCGGTTTGGTGTCAATCAGGATGCGCACCGGAATGCGTTGCACCACCTTCACCCAGTTGCCGGTGGCGTTCTGCGCCGGCAACACCGAGAACACTGAACCGGTGCCGGGCGAGATACTGACGATCGTGCCTTCCCAATTATCGTGCGGATAGGTGTCCACGGTAATTTCGGCTTTCTGGCCGACGTGCACGTGCGTGAGCTGGGTCTCCTTGAAATTTGCGTTTACCCAGCGTTTACCGCTCATCACCAGAGCAAACACCGGCCGGCCGGAGGTCACCACATCACCAGGTTTGACATTCACTTCCGTGACCACACCGGCCGCGGGCCCCTTGATGGTGGCGTAGGACAATTCCAGCGCAGCCTTGTCGCGTGCGGCCAAGGCTTGCAAATAGGCTGCCTGCTGCGTGATGGGCTGGCTGGCATTTCCGCCGAGGCTGGCTTCGATCTGGGCGATCTGTGCCTTGAGCGCTGCGGTTTTCTGTTCAGCAATGGTGAGATTGGTCTTGATTTCATCCAGGCGGGCCGCAGGTACCACGCCGCGTTTCTCCAGGTTAGTTTTGCGCTGCAAATCGCGCTTCATGTATGCGATGTTCGCTTGCGCACCCTGCAATTGCGCCTGTGCGGCGCGCAAGTTTGCCTGCTCGGCGCGGATCTGATCGCTCACGGTTTTGAGATTGCTGTTGGCCTGATCGAGCGCCAGTTGGAAAGGGGTCGGGTCAATTTCCAGGAGTACCTGGCCGGGCGTGACTGCCTGATTTTGTACCACGGGCACTGCGGTCACGCGGCCCGAAACCTGCGGTGTCACGCTCACCTGATTGGCATAGATGTAGGCGTTGTCGGTGTTCTGGTAGCGCGTGGAATGCGCCCAGTACCACAAGCCCAGAAGAATGAGGATCAGCGGTAGCAGCACCATGAGCAGCAGGCGGCGGATGCGCGGATTTTCGAACAGACGCTTGAGGACGTTCATGGGTTTTGACATCCCTTTAGGGAGGTGGCAGAATGGACTGGACGGTCTAGTCTAATTTGGCGGATACCCTATGTCAACTGAAGCGCTGCAACTCGGCTCCGGTTTAGGCGGGCGGCATTTTTTGATGCGCGGCCCGACATTGGTGCTGGCCGGTATCTTGTTGATCGCTGCACCGGCCCTGCGGGCGGACACGCTGGCGCAGGCGTTCGCCCAAGCCTACAACAGCAACGCGGCGATCCAGGCCCAGCAGGCCCAGCTCAAGGCGAGCGGTTATCAAGTCGAACAAGCACAGTCTGGTTACAAGCCACAGATCAATCTGGATGCCGGTATCGGTACGGCGCATAACGATTTGGCCTCGCCGTTCTTTTCCTCCATCAGCACCTATCCGCAGAATTCCAAGAGCGTGGCGCTCACCATCACCCAACCGCTGTACACCGGCGGGCAGGTATCGTCCAACGTGGATGCGGCCCAAAGCGCGCAAGCATCACAGCTTGCGAATCTGAACGCGGCGGAAGAGCGGGTGTTCCTGAACGTGGCCACGGTCTATACGGACGTGGTGCGTGACCAGGCGGTTCTGAAGCTGGAACAGGGTAACGTGGAGGTGCTCAAAAAACAGCTCAGTGCCACCCAGGCGCAATTTGAAAACGGCGAAGTGACTCACACCGACGTTGCCCAAGCCGAAGCACGATTGGCGGGCGCCGATGCCGCGTTGATTCAGGCACAGGGTTCATTGGCGACATCACAAGCTGCCTATGTGCGCGTGGTGGGTGTGGAACCCGGCACGCTGGAACAAGCCGTGATGCCTGAACCCTTGCCGGCCACCGAAGCCGAAGTCGTACAGCTTGCGCAACAGAATTATTCGGTTTTGGCTGCGCGCTATGCGGAAAACGCCGCTCAGCAACAAGCCGAAGCCATAGGCGGCAAACAGAAACCCAGCCTGGCGCTTACCGGACAATTGCTGGAAGCCCGCGACCCGGAAATCGGTTTCAGCCGCATTGATACGCGTTCCATCATGCTGACCTTTTCCATGCCGCTGTATGCCGGCGGTGCACTGGACGCGGAAAAACACGCCGCCGAACAGCATGCTGTCGCGAGTCACGACGATTTACTGGATGCCCAGCGCCAGGCCAAGCTCGACGCTGTGAATGCCTGGCAGGACTATCAAACCGCTATCGCCCGGCTGGCCGCCATTCAAAGTCAGATCCAGGCCGAGCAAGTAGCTGCGCAAGGCGTGCGTGATGAGGCCTCGGTCGGCGAACGCACCACGCTCGATGTACTCAACGCCGACCAGGAACTGCTGAATGCGCGCGTGAACCTGATCCGTGCGCAGCGGGATCAATTAGTGGCGACGTATGCGCTCAAGGCTGCGACCGGCCAGTTGACCGCAGATGCACTGCATTTACCGATGCAGACAATTCAATCGGCTCACGGGAATTGAATGGGCATGGCGAACAGAGGACTGAATTGAATACAGCGGCGGAAAACGAAGCAGCTGGCGGCAAACGCGAGGCGATCCTCAAGGCCGCGAGCAAGATATTCCTGGAAACGGGCTTCGGCGCCGCCAGCATGGATGCCATTGCCGGCGAAGCGAAGGTTTCCAAGCAGACGGTCTATAACCATTTCGGCTCCAAGGAGGAGTTGTTTGCCGCCATGGTGCGCGATTCCTGCGACAACATGACACTGGCCTTCGCCGAGGCTGCGAAAGACAGTAATCCCGAGAAGACCCTGCGCACCATCGCCCGCCACTTTATGAGCGTAGTGTTCTCCGAGGAAAAGCTCGCCATGCACCGTATCCTCATGGCGGAAGTGTCGCGCTTCCCGGAGCTGGGGCGCATCTATTACCAGTCTGGTCCGGCCATCATCCGCCAGTTTCTCGCCGATTACTTCAGGGAGCAGAACCAGCGCGGCACACTCAAAGTTGAAAACCCACAGTACACCGCCGAGCAATTCATCAGCATGGTGACCTGCTGCCGCCTGCGTTCCGAACTCGGCGTTGAGCCGGTGCCGACAGGCGAAGTACGTGAACAGTACATCAATAACGCTGTCTCACTGATTACGCGAGCCTGCAAGGTTTAAGCCGGAAAGTACAAGCATCGCCAGCCCCAAAAAGCCGATCGCCATTACAAAATGACAAAAACTCTGTCACACCGGAACCACACCGCATCCGCGGCGCGAATCGCATGCGTTGTGCTGGCTGCCGGCTTGCTTGCCGCACTTTCGTCCTGTGCCGTCGGACCGGCATATCGCAAACCCTCACCACCCGCGGTGCAGGGCTATACCACTGCGCCGGTGGCTGCGACCATTCCTGCAGCACGATCCCTTTCGGGCGCGGTGGCGAGTGCGCAGACGCTTGATTACGGCGCCAGCGTCAATCCTGAATGGTGGAAGGGGTTTGGTTCTCCCGCGCTCGATCAACTGGTGGCCCAGGCCCTGGCGCACAATCCCGATCTCGCCGCCGCCCAGGCGACACTGGAAGAGGCGCAATACAACCTGAAAGCGGCCAAAGGCGTGTTCTATCCGCAGGTCTCGCTGGGTCTGGGCGGCGAACGCACCCGCACGTCCGGCGCCGCCAGTGGTGGCTTCTCCGGACCTCAGCTTTACAACCTTTATACCGGCGAAGTTTCCGTGAGTTATTACCCGGATGTGTTCGGTCTGAACCGGCTGGTAACACGCGGTGAGCAAGCCCAGGTAGATGTGGCCCGCGATCAATTGACCGCTGCGCGCTTGACCATTGAGGGCAACGTTGTGACGACGGCGCTGGATCTCGCGGCACTTGAAGATGAAGTGGCCGCGACCAAACAAACTGTCCATGACCAGCAGCAGATTCTGGATTTGACTCGCACCCAATATCGCCTCGGTTCCGCGTCTCAATTCGATGTGCTCACCCAGGAAAGCCAGCTCGCCAGCAGCGAGGCGCAACTACCGCAACTCGAGCAGGCCCGCGATGAGGCGAAGCACTTACTTGCCACGTACCTCGGCAGATTTCCATCTGAAGCAGGTGGTCTGAACACGCTCGTACTTTCTGACCTGCATCTGCCTGCAAGCTTGCCCGTGAGCTTGCCTTCGACATTGGTGCAGGAACGGCCTGACATCCGCGCGGCAGAAGCGCAACTACGCGCGGCCAATGCCCAGGTGGGTGAGGCGGTGGCGCGCATGTATCCAAGCCTGCAACTGACCGGCGATTTTGGCAACCAGAGTAACAATGGCGGGACGTTGTTTGATCCTGCCAGCCGCATCTGGGATCTGGCTGCCAGCATTGTGCTGCCGCTGTTCGAAGGTGGCGCCCTGGAAGCCCAGAAGCACGCGACTGAAGCGGCTTATCGGGCGGTGTTCGCCAATTACCAGAGCACGGTGCTGAGTGCGTTCCGCAACGTTGCTGATGTGCTGCGCGCTTTGCAGCATGATTCCGCAGTGCTGGATGCCGAGGCGCGCGCCATGCAAGCCGCACAACAGGCTTTTGCATTGGTGCAGACACAATATAAATCAGGAGCGGTGGATTATCTGAGTCTGTTGGCAAGCGAAACCCAATACCAGAACGCGCGCATCGCCTTCGTGCAGGCCGAGGCACAGCGTTACGCGGATACTGCGGCGTTGTATGTGGCCCTGGGTGGCGGTGAATGGGCAACCGCTGTGCAGGAGCGGAATGCGGTCTCCGGCCCGCACTGATACAAGAATTTGTGTCCGGAAGTGACTGAAATGTTCTTAAAACGCCAGCAGATTGAATGAAGTCGTTAGCGCGGAGAGTAATAATGCGCAAGCAATTGATAATCGTGATCGTGGCCTTGGTGGTCGTGTTCGGCGGAATATTTGGCGGCAAGTATTACGCCAAGCACCGCGCGGCCGTAGCGGCGGAGCACCGGGGCTTCCCACCCATCACGGTATCCACTGCCGTGGCCCGCGACGAGCCCTGGAGTCCCGAAGTCAATGTGGTCGGCAGTCTGGAGGCGGTGGAAGGCACGGAGATTACCGCCCAGATCGCTGGCAACGTGACCCGCATCGTTTTCCGCTCCGGCGAACGCGTGCACAAGGGTCAGTTGCTAGTGCGCCTCGATGATTCCAGCCAGTTGGCGCTGTTGCACGCCGATCAGGCCAAGCTGCAACTGGCGCAGACAACACTGACACGCACCCAAAAACTCTACAAAGCCCGCGCCGCCAGCCAATCGGATTTGCAAACCGCGCAAGCGAATGCGGCCGCTGCCCAGGCGGCGGTGGAAGGCGATCAGGCAACGCTGAGAAAACTCGACATCAGCGCGCCGTTCAGCGGCATGGCCGGCATCCGCGAGGTGAGTCTCGGCCAATATGTATCGCCTGGTACGGGCATCGTGAATCTGCAAAGCTACGATCCTTTGCTGCTGGATTTTTCCCTGCCCCAGAGCACTGTGAGCGAGATCGCCGTGGGTCAAAAGGTGGCATTCACCGTGAACGCCTATCCCGGCAAATCGTTCGAGGGCCGCGTCACCGCCATCGGCTCACAGGTGGACCCAACCACGCGCAATATCAGCTTGCAGGCGACGCTCGCCAATCCCAGCGGCTTGCTGCGCCCCGGCATGTACGGTGGCGTGCAGTTGTCAGTGGGTCGTACACTGCGCGGCGTGGTGGTGCCGAATACCGCCGTCAGCTACAACACTTTCGGTGACTATATATATGTAGTCGAGTCCACGCCAGGCAAACCCCTGACCGTTCACGAGCACGTGGTACAAGTGCAGGACCAGCGCGACGGTCGGGCGCTCATCGCTTCGGGCGTGAAGGCCGGCGATACCGTGGTCACGGCCGGCCAGGAGAAGCTGCGCGATGGCGCCGCGGTGACCGTCAACAACAGCGTGCAACCGTAAGCCGGACACTCAGATGAAGTTCACCGACATCTTTATCCGCCGCCCGGTGCTGGCGAGCGCCATCAGCCTGGTAATTTTGCTGCTGGGCCTACGCGCCTGGATGGGCATGACAGTGCGCGAATATCCCACCGTCATCACCACCGTGGTCACAGTCAGCACGGCATATCCCGGCGCCAGTCCCGAAACCGTCAAGGCCTTCATTACCTCGCCGCTGCAGCAGGTTATTGCGAGCGCGCCCGGTATTGATTACATGACCGGCACCAGTGCCGAAGGCGTGTCCACCATCACCGTGTATATGCGGCTCAACTACGATCCGAACGCGGCCATCTCGCAAATAATGTCCAAGGTGGACCAGGTCAAGAACCAGTTACCGCCCCAGAGCCAGCAACCGGTCATCAACGAAACCGTGGGCGGCACCACGGCGCTCATGTACCTGTCGTTTTCCGGCAAGAGCGTGAGCCAGCAGCAAATCAATGATTATGTGCTGCGCGTGGCGCAGCCCAAGATCCAGGGCGTGAATGGCGTGAGTCAGGCGCAGATCGTGCCCGCCGGCATTGGGCCGAGCGGCAACGCCTTCGCGTTGCGCGCCTGGCTCAATCCCGTCAGCTTGGCGGCCCGCGGCATCACGGCCGGGGACGTGTCCAACGCGTTGCAGGCCAATAACTACATTTCCGCGGTGGGCAGCACCCGCAACCCGCAGAAGCAAGTAACCATCACCGCCACGACCTCACTCAACAATCTGGCGCAGTTCCAGAATCTGGTGGTCAAGAACGTCGGCACCACCGTGGTTCGGCTCAAGGACGTGGCGGATGTGACGCTCGGCTCCGAAAACTACAACCAGGCGGTGTTTTTCAATGGCGTGCCGGCGGTGTTCATCGGCGTACAGCCTTCCCCGGATGCCAACGATCTGGACGTGGCCGCCGGCGTGCACAAGGTATTCAAGGAGCTCCAGACATCGCTTCCACCCGGCATGCACGCCACCGTCGCCTATGACGGCAGCACCTTTATCACCGCCTCCATCCACGAGGTTCTCATCACCATAGTCATCACGCTCATCGTGGTGGTGATCGTCATCTTTCTGTTCCTGGGATCGCTACGCTCGCTGTTACTGCCGGCGGTGGCTATCCCCCTGTCCATCGTCGGCGCCGGCATAATCATGTTGGCACTGGGTTTCACCATCAATCTGCTGACCTTGCTGGCAGTGGTATTGGCCATCGGTCTGGTGGTGGACGATGCCATCATAGTGGTGGAGAACATCCACCGGCATATTGATGACGGTATGCAGCCGATTCCGGCGGCGTTGCGTGGTGCGCGCGAGCTGGCCAGCCCCATCATCGTCATGGCCACGACCCTGGTGGCGGTATTCGTGCCCATCGGTTTCATGGGCGGCCTGACCGGCAGCCTATTCACGGAGTTTGCCTTCACACTGGTGGCCACGGTGATCATCTCCATGATCGTGGCCCTGACGCTCACGCCCATGCTGAGTTCCAAAGTACTGCGCCACACACCGCCCAAGGGCCTGAGTCATTTCCTGGAACAGGGCTTCACTCGCCTGCGCAATGCCTACGATCATTCGCTGCACATGATATTGAACTTCCGCCCGCTGATGTTGCTGGTGGCGGTCTGCGTGTTTATCAGCATCCCGTTTTTGTTCCTGGGCACCAAGAGCGAGTTGGCGCCCACCGAGGATCAGGGTTTGATTCTGGTGGAGGGCATCGGTCCGGCCACGGCCACGCTGCATTATCTGGGTAGCTATGCCGTCCAAATGCGCAAAATCTTTGACAGTTTCCCCGAAACCGGCAACGTGTTCCAGATCAATGGCATCGCGCCGCCCGGTGGCGCCGGCAACAACGCGGCGATCGGGGGACTCAAGATGATGGACTGGAGCCAGCGGTCGCGTACCCAGATGCAGATCATGCCGCTGGTACAACAGAAACTGAATGCGATCACAGGCCTGCAAACCGTGGCCTTCGCCAAACCCTCGCTGCCAGGTTCGGCCGGCGGCCTGCCCATCCAGTTCGTGTTGACCTCCACCGAGGATTACCAGCAGATCAACTCCGCAGCAGACCGGCTGATCGGCGCCGCCATGCAGAGCGGCCAATTCGCGTTTCTCACCAAGGATTTGCGCTACGACAATCCACAGATCGTGCTGGACGTGAACCGCAACGTCGCCGCCAATCTCGGCATCAGCATGAGCAACCTTGGTCAGGACCTCAGTCCGTTGCTGAGCGAGAACTATGTCGGCCTGTTCGACATGTCCGGCCGTAGCTATGAGATTATTCCGCAGGTGCCGGATGCCATGCGCGCCAACGTCAACGCACTCGGCAGCTACTACGTCAGGACCGGCAGCGGTACGCTGGTGCCGTTGTCCACGGTGGTGAGCATCAAGCACACGGTAGAACCCGAATACCTGCCGCAATTCCAGCAGCTCAACTCCGCCACTATTCAAGGCACCATGGCGCCGGGCGTGACACTCGGCCAGGCGCTCAACGAGCTCAAGGGTCTGGCCACCAGTCTGCTGCCAAACAGCTTCAGCTACGACTTCGCCAGCCAATCGCGTCAGTTCATCGAACAGGGCAATGCCGTGATCTTCACCTTTGCCCTATCTATCCTGCTGGTGTTCCTGCTGCTCGCGGGCCAGTTCGAAAGCTTCCGCGATCCGCTCATCGTGCTCGTCGCAGTGCCCATGTCTGTGTTCGGCGCGCTGCTATTCCTGTTCCTGGGCGCCGCCACGCTCAATATCTACACGGAAGTCGGTTTGGTCACGCTGATCGGACTCATCACCAAACAGAGCATCCTGATCGTGCAGTTCGCCAACGTCATCCAGGAAGAAGAAGGGTTGGACCGGCGCGCGGCCGTTGAAAAAGCCTCCAGCATCCGGCTGCGGCCGATTCTCATGACCACCCTGGCCATGGTGTTTGGCGTGGTGCCGCTGCTGGCCGCCAGCGGCCCCGGCGCGGTGAGCCGTTTCGGCATGGGTCTGGTGATCGCGGCCGGTCTGGCCATCGGGGCGCTGATCTCGTTGTACGTCGTACCGGTGATCTACACCTACGTCGCCAGAGAAAAGGTGGCCAGGCGCTCGGAGCCCGTCCCCGGCTCGGCGACCATGGACAAAACCGCAGCCTCCCCCTGAGGGGCGTCGGCGTCGCCCAAGGATCGGCCATGACCCACGAGAAACCACCGCAGGACGGCGAGCGCACTGGCAGCCAGCCGCCAGCAGCCGCATTACCGGGACTGCTGCCGCAACTACGCGCGATGGCGCGCGCACTGATTCAGTCGCCGGTACGCGGCCGGCTGCTGCGGCTGTTCATGGCCGTGGTGCTGGTCGTCGCCGCCAGTGCCTATGGACAGATCCGGCTGAATCGCTGGAATCGGCCGTTCTATAACGCGCTCTCGCATCATGAGCTGTCACAGTTTCTACGGCAGTTGGTCGTGTTCGCGATCATCGCCGGATGTCTGCTCGCCCTGAACGTCGCGCAGGAGTGGCTGTCGCAGATGCTGACGCTGCGGTTGCGAGAGGGTCTGGTAGAGGATCTGGTGGGGCACTGGCTCGCGCCGCGCCGCGCGTTCCAGCTCGCGCATGCCGGGCCGATGGGTGTCAATCCGGATCAGCGCATGCACGAGGATACGCTGCACCTCACTGAGCTTTCGGCAACGCTGGGCATCGGCCTGCTGCAGGCATCGATGCTGCTCGGCGCCTTCGTCGCCGTGCTCTGGGCGCTGTCGAGCAACTTCACGTTGCGGCTCGGAGGCGTGCGCATCGCGATCCCCGGTTATATGGTCTGGGCCGCCGTGGTGTATGCGGGCTCCGCCTCGCTGCTCAGCTGGCGCATCGGCCGCGGCCTCATCCCGCGCAATGCCGAGCGCTATGCGCGCGAGGCACAGCTGCGCTTTTCCCTGGTACGCATCAACGAACACATCGACGCGATAGCGCTGGCCGCGGGCGAGGCGCAGGAGGCGCACCGCGTGGGCGCGGACTTATCGGCAGTGCTGCTGGCCATGCGCAGGCTGGTCTCGGCCCTGACGCGCCTGACCTGGGTGACCTCCGGCTACGGCTGGTTCACGAT
>JBOIAY010000112.1:0-2980 GCA_050739255.1 Gammaproteobacteria bacterium | reverse complement strand
GTTCAGGGTGCTGAGTGCTGCGTGGGAACGCGGGCCGTTAATCTTTACGCAGCACGCAGCACGCAGCACAAGGTAACATTTAATCCATGGGCAGAATCATCGCCATCACCAATCAGAAAGGCGGCGTGGGCAAAACTACTACCGCCGTGAATCTTGCCGCGTCGCTCGCGGCCACAAAGCGGCGTGTGCTGCTGGTGGACGTGGATCCACAAGGCAATGCCACCATGGGCTGCGGCGTGGACAAACACACGCTCGCCCGCGGCGCCTATGAAGTTCTGATGGGCGATGCAAAAATCCGCGAAGCTGTGGTTGAAGTGAGGGGTTGCAATCTCAGTCTGTTGCCGGCCAACAGTGATTTGACCGCCGCGGAAGTAAGCCTCATGAGTGCCGAGTCACGCGAAAGCCGTTTGCGTAATGCGCTCGCGGTAATACGCGGGGATTTCGATTTCATCCTGATTGATTGTCCGCCCTCGCTCAACATGCTCACGGTCAACGCGCTGGTGGCGGCGGACAGCGTGCTGATACCCATGCAATGCGAGTATTACGCGCTGGAAGGGCTGTCAGCTCTGATGTCAACCATAAAACGCCTGACGCACCTGAACCCGCGGCTTGACATCGAAGGTCTTCTGCGGACCATGTTTGACCCGCGCAACAACCTTGCCAATGAGGTGTCGTCGCAACTCATCCTGCATTTCGGCAAACAAGTCTATAACACCATCATTCCGCGCAACGTGCGCCTGGCGGAAGCACCAAGCTTCGGTTTGCCGGCGCTCAAATACGACAACACCTCGCGCGGTGCGCTCGCCTATCTTGCCCTGGCAGGCGAGGTGCTGCGCCGGGAAGAGGAGCGCGGCGCGTCTGCCGGCGTTGCTGCTACAATCCCCAGCTCTTCGAGGGAGGGTTGAGAGTGGCGGTGAAGCGCAAAGGCCTGGGCCGCGGACTGGATGCGTTACTGGGCGGCGCCTTGCCGGCAACTGTCGGTGAGGACGCAGCGGATGAGCTGCACGAGATTCCCATAGACTTGATCCAGCCCGGTAAATACCAGCCGCGCATGCACATGCATCCGGAAAGCCTTCAGGATCTTGCGGATTCCATAAAAGCCCAGGGTTTGGTCCAGCCCATCGTGGTGCGTCCTGTGTCCCACGGGAACCAGCCCGACGGCGCTCAACGTTACGAAATCATCGCAGGCGAGCGCCGTTGGCGCGCGGCGCAGATGGCGGGCCTGCACCAGATTCCCGCTCTGGTGCGCGATGTCCCCGACCGGGCTGCCATTGCCATGGCGCTCATCGAGAACATCCAGCGCGAGAACCTAAACCCGCTTGAAGAAGCCCAGGCGTTGCAGCGCCTCATCAGCGAGTTCGACATGACCCATCAACAGGCTTCCGAGGCCGTGGGCCGCTCCCGGGCGGCGGTCACCAATCTGTTGCGACTTTTGGAACTCACCGACATAGTGAAGGAACAGGTGGAGCGGGGCGACCTGGAGATGGGTCACGCTCGCGCGCTGCTGGCTCTTAAAGGTCCGGCCCAGACCGACGCTGCCCGGCGGGTCGTGGCCCGGCACCTTTCAGTGCGCGACACTGAAAATCTGGTGCGGCGGCTGCTCAAGGAAAACGGCGGGGCGGCTGCCAAGGGACCGCGGCGAGTGGACCCCAATATCCGCCAACTGGAGACCGAGCTCACCCGAAAACTGGGCGCCAAGGTCAACGTGGAAAGCGGCAGCGGCGGCAAGGGCAAGCTCATCATTCATTACACCAGCCTGGATGAGCTGGACGGTATTCTGAGCCGCATTCGTTAGTTTTTGCCTGATTTTATTGAAGAAACACCCTCCCAACCGCTAAAATGCACAACTCTCCATGAGCCGGGGCTTTTGGAGCAGCCACTCCCCCTGCCGCGAGACAGCGATGTGGCTTTTTTATTATTTGGGAAACATGGTTTTATGGCCGGCACGTTTGTGCAAGCGCGACGCGGAACACTCCTGATCGTCGGCCTGCAATTGGCGATGACCGTGCTGGCGGCCGTGGTGGCGGCCGGGATAGCTGGGCCACACGCGGCCTGGTCCGCGTTCCTGGGCGGCCTCATCAATGTGGTGGCGAGTTTCTATCTGGCGGTGAAGCTCTTCACCGGCGGCTTGGCCGCGGCGCCGCAGCAGTGGTTTGGGCGTTTCCTGGCGGGCGAGGCCCTGAAATTCGTGATCACGGTGGCGCTGTTTATCCTCGCCATCGTGGTGTTGAAGGCGGCGTTTCTGCCGCTCATCCTGGCGTATATCGCCACCTATGTGGCGTACTGGTTCGGTTTGGCAAGAATCAGTTTCGGGCAGGCGGCATGAGTCAAACAGCAGGCATCACACCGGACCAGTACATCCACCACCACCTCAGCTACTGGACGGTGGGCAACGGCGGATTCTGGACGCTGCACGTGGATACCTTGCTGGTGTCTGTGGTGCTAGCGTTGGTCTTTTTCTTTTCGTTCTGGGTGGTGGCGCGCAAGGTCTCTTCCGGCGTGCCCGGCAAGGGCCGGCTGGTGATCCATTATTCAAGCCTGGACGAACTTGACGGCATCCTTGCGCGGATACGCTGAGCTGTATTTCTGACCTGTTTTGGGGGGCAGGCTGTCTGCAGGGCGTGGCGGATAGGAACAGCACCGCACTTTGGGTATCCCGCTGCCTTGCCCAAATTCCTCCATCCCTCGAGTGGGAATTGCGAATCAAGCGTTGATTTCACGCACTTTTCCGCGCGGTTTTATTGAAGAATCCCCCGACGAACCGCTACAATGCGCGACTCTCCACAAGCAGGGGCTTATGGGGTAGCCACCCACTAGCGCTTGTTCCGGTAAGTGTCGGGGCATTATGTTGGCCTGAACCAAGGGCAAAATTTGTATCCGTCCAGTGCAAATTCAAACCGTTAATATGTATCGCAGCGAATGTGAAGGACAAGCCTCCAATTTCACGCAGGCCCGAGTAGACAAGGTGGCGGGTGTACGC
>JBOIAY010000111.1:0-3532 GCA_050739255.1 Gammaproteobacteria bacterium | reverse complement strand
GGCCGGCGCGCAAATTCCGCGCCCATGTGGGCCGCCTATGTGGCTTACCCCAAGTACCGCAGCAAGAACCATCAAGTGAATACACTCGAAGAACGCATCCAGGGTTGTTTCCGCTTCAGCATGAACGGTAAACCGCCGGCTGCCGACAGTCCGGACATGGATGCGCTGGTCAGTTACTTCCACTGGCTCGCCACCGGTTTGCCGGTGGGCATCACGCCCAAAGGCGCGAGCTATCTGAAACTTCAATCGCCGCCGCTGACACCAAATATCCAGCGTGGCGCGAAAGTGTATGCATCTAGCTGTGCCATGTGCCACGGTAATAAAGGTGAAGGCCGCGACGCCCATGGTGAACCGGTATTCCCGCCGCTATGGGGATCGAAATCATTCAACTGGGGCGCCGGCATGGAGCGTATCAGCACCGCGGCCGGCTTCATTAAGGCCAACATGCCATATGGCGCCGGCGATACCCTGACCGATCAACAAGCCTGGGATGTTGCTACTTTCGTGGTCAGCCACCCACGCCCGCAGGATCCACGCTTCACCGGTAGCGTGGAAGCAACGCGCAAGAAATTCCACAACCAGGACAGTTACTACGGTCGGATTATCAACGGTCAACTGCTGGGTGCACCGCAAAAACCCGGCCCCTGATTCAGATCAATACGGCCATGCGCAGATGTGTTTCCCAATTTGCGCCCTACATAATTTTCAGGTCACGATCAGGACAAAAGCAAATCAACAAAATCAATTACTTGCGTCCCGTCTTGATATCCCTCGGTCGCCCGCGAGAACCACCACGACACCTCATAATCCTGAACGAGGCTACAATAGGTCGCGACTGAGGGAGATATGGTTGCCGCCCGTCCTGCTCGCGAAAGTCGGGGTCATGGCCCGAAAAGTCCGAACGAAACTTGTATTCAGGAGAAATACGGTCATGCGAAGAATTGTGACGATGGCACTGATGCTTTGCCTTGCAATGGCGCCGCTGTTTGCTGGCGCGGATCCTGTGCAGGATTCATCCTACGTGCCGTATACCCCAGACCAGTTGGATAACCTGCTGGCTCCGATTGCACTCTATCCGGATCCGCTGCTGGCGCAGGTGCTGCCGGCAGCAACTTTCGTGGATCAGCTTGACGAAGCGGCACGCTGGGTGCGCGCCAATGGTGAATATGGTGTTGACGATCAGGCGTGGGACGTCAGTGTGAAAGCCGTGGCGCACTACTCGTCGGTACTCAACATGATGGACGAGAATCTGGACTGGACTACCGCCGTGGGCCAGGCTTACGTCTATCAATCCACCGACGTGATGGCATCTATTCAACGTCTGCGCGCCATGGCTTACGCGCAAGGCAATCTCGCCAGCAACCCGCAATGGCAGGTTGTGGATCAGGATGGCTATATCCAGATCTGGCCAGCAAACCCCCAATACCTCTACGTGCCCATCTACGACCCAACCATTGCTTTCTACCAGCGTGCCTATGCGGCCGATATAGTCTCATTCAGCGTCGGTTTCGCCATAGGCGCATGGCTGAATCGCGACTGCGACTGGCGTACCCACCGCATTGTCTACACCGGCTGGCGCGGCGGGGGTTGGATTGCGCGCTCGCGCCCATACGTGCATTTGACCGGCGTATATGTGAGCAATCACAACACAAATATCGCTGTCAATCGTACGGTTATCAACCGTAGTGTCAACCGCAGCAATCTTGCCGGCTACAACGGCGTGCACCGCGATGTGACATACACCCGTCCCATCAGGATGCCTACCGGAGCCAATGTCGGCAGCCCGGTGAACAACAGCATCATCAACCGGAATATTGACACTCGTAACACAAGCTTGAACCAGTTCCGCGGCCGGGAACCGGTACAGGTGCCGTCACCGGTAACCCCACGACACACTGTGCCCGAGCCACACCGACCCGCGCAACAGGTGCAAGCACGCCCCGAGCAACAGAGTTCCCCAAGTGCTTTCAATAGAAACGCAGGCAATTTCAATGTCCGCGCAGCCAGCGAGCGCGGGCAGGCCAGCCGCGAACAGGCTCACGCGGCGCAACATGCTCCCAAGAATACCTCCCGATCCGGATCCAAGCGCCCACCTCATTCATTCATGGAGCGGTTATGAAACAACACCTCCTTACCCGCAGGTTTTCTCTGCGGCAAAACATGACTTTTACCATGATGCTTTTGCTGACAGTGGCTGCGGGCACCGCTTCTGCGGCTTCTATAGCCACGCACACGCCTGTACAGCCGACCTTTGCCACACCACAACAAGCCGTGCAGGCCCTGGTTGAGGCAACGCAGGCCAAGAATCGCCAAGCTGCCGTCAACAGGATATTCGGGCCCAGTGCTGATCAGCTGCAGTCCGGAGACTCTGTTGCAGATAATAGGAGACTGAACGACTTTGCAGCCGGGCTCCACGAATCCGCCCAACTGCAAAAAAATGGCGCCCAGTACACTCTCCTGGTAGGCAAGAAACAGTGGCCCTTCCCCGTTCCCATCGTGCAGAAAGATGGTCACTGGTTTTTCGATACGCCGGCCGGCATTGAAGAAATACTGAATCGGCGGATCGGTGAAAACGAACTGTCGACCATTATGACTTGCCGCGCCTACGTGGTCGCACAGTGGCAATATTTCACGAACGGTGACTGGGGCCACGACGGCGTGGCTGCCTATGCGCCAAAATTCATCAGCACCCCGGGCCAGCACGACGGACTGTATTGGGAAACTCCACCAGGTGAATCCCCAAGTCCGCTGGGCGCGCTAGTGGCCGCGGCACGCGCAAAAGGCTATGGACCGAAGAAAACCGGCAGCTCCAAGGGGTCTCACGCACCTTATCACGGCTACCACTTCAAGATCCTCACCCGCCAAGGGCCGCACGCCCCAGGCGGGAAATACGACTACATTATCAACGGCAACATGATCGCCGGTTTCGCGCTGATCGCCTACCCGGATAAATGGGGGAATTCCGGTGTGATGACGTTCATCGTCAATCAGCAGGGTCGGGTGTATGAAAAAAATCTTGGCCCGAACACGACGAAAATTGCGGATACCATCACCGCATACGATCCCGACCAGAGCTGGAAAGTTGTTAATTGGAGGCCTGCTACTGGGCCTTAAAATTGATTGACCACGCAACGCGCTCGAGAAATTTTCAAATTATTTAAACGCAGAAACCCACCTTGCAAGTGGGTTTTTGCTTTCTGACATGGCGCGCGGAGAGATTCGAACTCCCGACCCCCTGGTTCGTAGGATAATTTGCCTAAGCACCAGTAGTCGGTACTAATTGATATATAGTGTGTAAAATCAACATGATAGCTAGTCCTTCATCAATCACTTGATAGCCATCAAGGTAGATTAATGTCGCGCCAAGACAAACTATCTGGGCACAAAACCCTTCCATTTCGAATCCTAAGAACGTGGCAATTATTGCAGCACAGCCCAGTGTTAAGAGACCTGCATGTGCGCCCGTCCACACCCATTTCCCAATGTAATAGGCAATTACGTTTTACGGTCGAATTCTGCCACTGATCAGCTA
>JBOIAY010000110.1:0-3124 GCA_050739255.1 Gammaproteobacteria bacterium | reverse complement strand
GTCCTTCACCACGCCGAATGCACACGATGGCCCCATGCTGGATTACTATCTCAAGACCGAGCTGAAGGCCACGCCGGCGGAAAAAGCCCAGCATCACTCGCCGGTAAAAATTGTCATCACCGACAATAGGGGAAACACGGTGGCGACTGACTACGGCCCGAGCAAAGCGGGTATCAACCAGTTCGTATGGAACATGAGTTATGACCCCGCCACGCAACTGGATTTCGAACCGTTGCCAGCATACTTCGCGTCCTTCGGTTTCAGCCCATCTGGACCGTCGGTATTGCCAGGCACCTATCACGTGGCCATGACTGCGAACGGCAAGACGCAAAACACCACGCTCACGGTCAACAGCGATCCGAACCAGAATATCCCGCCGGATGTCATGCGCGCGGATCTCAAGATTGGTCTCAAAGTCAGAAATGAAACCAGCGCCTTCGATGAGATGCTCAATCGCATCGTGGCAATGCAAAAGACCCTGGGTGGCTTTGAACACAGCGCCAGCGCCAACCCCGATCAATCGGCGCAATACTCGGCTGTTTTGATCCAGGCCAAGGCACTCAACAAAAAGCTCACGGACCTGAAGAACAGTATGTACAACCCGGATCTACAGCACATGGTGCCGGAAGACAACATACATTGGTTGTCACGGCTGAACGGCGATCTGCAGGGGTTGGGCGGCATCATCAATCTGGTCGGTCAGGCACCCACCGGACCGATGCAGACTGTCGCAGATGAGATTGAGACCAAGCTGAACACGGCGCTGACGCAGTTCAATGCCATCCTGGCGACGGACGTGCCGGCATACAACAAGGCTGCGTACGGCGCGGGTGCACCGACGCTCATGGTGGGCGACCCCATCAGCATCAAGCCAGTGCAAATGTAAGGATTTCAAGAACCCGCGGCAATTCAGGGGAGGGCTTTGCCCTCCCCTTTCTTTTATGCCGATTACGGATATCCAGATGCGCGGATTGGATACATGGAATAAAACCTGAAATACCGAACTATTCCCCCGTGGCAAAGTGCGCTTGCACACCAAAACTGACGATTCGCAAATGTGCCCTACAACAAATTGTTCCTTTTCAATACCGTATCAGCGCAGCGCCCCAAGTGAAACCGCCGCCAAAAGCCTCCAACAGGATGGTCTGACCGCGCCGGATACGTCCGTCGCGCACTGCGACATCCAGCGCCATGGGTACCGAGGCTGTTGAAGTGTTGCCGTGATCCTGCACCGTGAGAATCACGCGCTCCATGGGCATTTTCAATTTACGCGCCGTAGCTTCGATGATGCGCAGGTTGGCCTGGTGGGGAACCAGCCAGTCGAGTTCTTCCGGCGGCATGTGGTTGGCCTCAAGTGCCTCCACCACGATATCACCAAGTTTCTTCACGGCCACCTTGAAGACTTCGCTGCCTTTCATGCGGATAAAATCGCGCCGCGCGTGAAAATCCTCGGGCTTCTTGGAAACCCCGGAAGGAAAATACAACAGATCGGCGTACTGGCCGTCCGCATGCAGATGCGTGGAGATGATGCCGGGTTCATCCGAGGCTTCCAGCACCACTGCACCGGCGCCGTCGCCAAACAGTACGCAGGTGCCGCGGTCGCTCCAGTCGGTCATGCGCGACAGGGTCTCGCCGCCCACGATCAGCGCGCATTTGGCGTTACCGGCGCGAATGAACTTGTCGCCGATATCCAAGGCATAGATGAAGCCGGTGCAGGCAGCTTCCAGGCTGAAGGCCGTGCAACCGTGAATGCCCAAACGCCGCTGCAAAAGGCAGCCCATATTCGGGAATACCTGATCCGGGGTGGTGGTGCCGACGATCACCAGATCAATGTCTTCTGGGTCCACGCCTGCCGCCTGTATGGCATTGCGTGCCGCCACTTCGCAGAAATCCAGATTGGTCTCGTTGTCCGCGGCGATGTGGCGGCGCTCAATGCCGGTGCGCGAACGGATCCACTCGTCGGTGGTATCCACCATTTTTTCAAGATCGGCATTGGTCAGTATCCGGGCGGGCAGGCCACGGCCGGTGCCAGTAATCCTGGAATGCAATTGTTTCATTGTGCGTTCGCCTGGGATCCGTTCAGTTGGCTTTCCAGCAGCTTGCCGATGCGTTGCGGCACCTGATTCTGGACTTCAAGGATGGCCACGCGGATGGCGCTGGCGAAGGCCACGCGATCGGAGCCGCCATGGCTTTTCACTGTCACGCCCCGTAATCCCAGCAAGCTCGCGCCATTGTAATGCCGCGGATCCAACTGACGTTTGAGAGAATGCAGCACAGGCAGCGCCGCCAGAGCCAGCAGACGCGTGAACGCGGTGCGGCGGAATGCCTGGCGGATCAACTGACTGATGAGCTTGGCCAGCCCTTCGATGGTTTTGAGAGAGACGTTACCCACAAAACCATCCGCTACCACCACGTCCACGTCCTTGGAGAAAATGTCATCGCCTTCCACGAAGCCGATGTAATTGAGATGGCTGGCACTCAATAATTTGGCCGCCTCGCGCACTTTCTCGATGCCCTTGATTTCTTCCTCGCCGATGTTGATCAAGCCGACGCGCGGCGATTCGATGTTGTACACCGCACTCGCCAGCGCCGAACCCATTACACCGAATTGGAATAATTGTTCCGGCGTACAATCGGCGTTGGCGCCCAGGTCTAGCATGTGGGTATGTCCGCCGTGAGAGGGAATCAGCGCACAGATGGCGGGACGATCAATGCCCGGTACGGTCTTGAGCACGAAATGCGCCGTGGCCATGAGCGCGCCGGTATTGCCGGCACTGACGCAAGCATCCGCACCGCCGGCCTTGACAAGATTGATGGCCACACGCATGGAGGAATCTTTTTTGCCACGCAGTGCCTGGGAAGGCAGCTCGTCCATGAGCACCACTTGCGAAGCATGCTGTACTTTCAGCCGCTCGCCATACACGGCGCGGTGACGGTCCGCCATGGGATTCAGGATCGCCGAATCCCCCACCAGGATGATGCACAGGAAGGCGTACTTGGAAAGCATGTCCACGGCGGCCGGTACCACCACGGAAGGACCATGGTCGCCGCCCATGGCATCGAGTGCAATCGTGACGGTATTGTTGTTCATGCCACGGAGTTGAAAGCTGTGCGCCCTCGCGTA
>JBOIAY010000109.1:0-7136 GCA_050739255.1 Gammaproteobacteria bacterium | reverse complement strand
GAATACACGGATGCCTCGATGCCATGCCGGGTACTGATGGGTGTGGCGCGTCTATTCGACCCGATTTTGTGAAACGCATGTACATTCGTTGGTAAGCACTGCGGCATTGGCTAGACTTGACTAAGCTTCCCGTCCACTGGTGTTCAGTTATCAGATGGCTACGCAGATCCATCAGCCGATGGGGACACAGACGTTGCAACGACCGCACGCCGGGCAAATAAAGCCACAATCAGGCCGAACAGAATCATTGCCAGCAGATTTTCGGCAATCTTCAGGATATCGGAACTTGGTTTGAACGGCGCCGCGGACAAGGGTACGACCACGTAATTCATGACTATAAAAACCAACACACCGTAAACCACGCCCGCAAGAACCCAACGCCGTCTCAGCTTTGTGAATCTATACATCCCGATCCAATAGATCGTCGCGATTAGAATACCCATGACCCACTGCAATCCAAGACCCAGCAATACAGCCGGTATGCCTTCATGAAAAGAAGCTTTCCCGAGCAGTCCGCTGGCGATGGCATGGAAGATTATAATCGGGCTAAACCCACTGATCAGGGAAGCCGCGCCGATATCAACGGTGCCGGCAATGAACCCGCCGAGCAGCACGGCTGCCAGCGGAGTAAGGCGCATGCTTTTCATTCCAGTCCCCGCTAGGGCAAGCCTGTCGCACACAGGCGCAGCAAACTATAACGGTTCGCTGTCTCAGTGCATTTACAATTTCCTGAAATACGCCTGATATATTTCTGAAGAATTTCTTGCGCACCTGACCTCAGGACATCTATTATCCGCCCGCCGGCCCGGGCGATTGATTCGTCATCATCACACTGAGCTTCCAGTTGCCGGATTGTTTCTTCCACACGGAAAGATATTTGCCGTAGGCAGCAGTGGACTGGCCGGCAGCATTGCTGCCGGTGAGTGTGTAAATGCCCCAGGTATATCCGAGATCGCCGGAGGCGTCGGCACCTTGCGGGGCCCAGCTCAAGGTGCTGCCAGCAGGCAAGTTCCGCAAACTCTGTTCAATCGTGTTCTTGCTCTGAATCGCCGCACGATTCTCCGGCAACAGTAAAGCGTCATCCAGGGCATATTGGCTGAATGCAGCCGCGAATCCCCGCTGCGTGGAGAGCACGGAAAAGGCGTTATCGGTGCGCGTCAGCGACTGGGTGGCAGCGATAGCGGCGTTGTTGCCGCCCTGGCAGCCGGTCAACAGGGCCATCAGCGCCACACCAATTAAGAGAGGGTGGATGAATCTCACAATAACCTCCTGACTACGTGTTTTGTAATGGACGGCTTGCTGCTTTTAGCATAATGTGAATTGTACGGAGGAGCCGCATGCCCAACGACCAGCCCATCCCGATCCGCGAACTGCCAACCCCCAGCCTGGTGCGCAAGGTCAGCACTGTCATCGCCGAAGCCAATCACATCATTCTCGGCAAGGAGGCGCAGATCCGTTTGAGTCTGGTGTGTCTCATCACCGGCGGACACCTGCTCATCGAGGACATCCCCGGCGTGGGCAAAACCACCTTGGCGCAAACCCTGGCTCGATTATTGGGGTTGACCTTCCAGCGCATCCAGTTCACTAGTGATCTGTTGCCGGCGGATATTATCGGCGCATCAATATACGAACGCCAAAGCGGCGAGTTCCGCTTCCATCCGGGGCCAGTGTTCGCACATCTGGTGCTGGCCGATGAGGTGAATCGCGCCACCCCCAAGGCCCAGAGCGCGCTGCTGGAGGCCATGGAAGAGCGCCAGGTGACCGTGGATAGCGTGACCCGCCCGCTGCCCCAGCCGTTCTTCGTCATCGCCACCCAAAACCCGCTGCATCAGGTGGGCACCTTTCCGCTGCCGGAATCCCAGCTCGACCGCTTTCTCATGCGCATCGGCTTGGGCTATCCAGGTGAGCAGGCGGAACGGGATTTGCTGCAGGGCCGCGACCGGCGCGAACTGCTACATGACCTGCAGCCGGTGTTGAGCGCGCCGGAACTGCTGGCCTTGCGCGCCGCCGCCTTCAAGCTGCATGTATCCGGTGCCTTGCTGGATTATCTGCAGGCGCTGGTGCGTCACACCCGTGAAGCACCGCGTTATGAAAACGGTCTGTCGCCACGCGCCGCCATCGCGCTCAAACACGCAGGCCAGGCTTGGGCACTGCTCATGGGGCGCGCCGGCGTCATACCTGAAGATTTGCAAGCGGTGCTGCCGGGGGTCGTGGGTCATCGCCTGCGCCTGAAATCCACACATGAAAGCAGTGCTTCGGCGAGTGTGGCCAGAGAACTGCTGGACGCGGTGCCGATTCCCTAATTCTGGTAGGAGCGGCTTTAGCCGCGCTATATGGATCCGAAGAATCGCGGTCGTGACGACCGTTCCCACAATATCATCGCGCTCACAATAGTGTCGTTCCTGCAATCAAATCGTTTTATATGTTCGCAACCACGCGTGATTTTCTGAATCGCTGGATGCAAACCTGGGTGCGCCGCCGTCAGGGTCCGGACGGTGATGTGGTGCGTCTGGATCGCCGTCGCATTTATATTCTGCCAACCCGTCAGGGGCTGCTGTTCGGCGCCACGCTATTCGTGATGCTGCTGGGCTCCATGAATTATTCCAACAGCATGGGATTCATGCTGACTTTCGTGCTCACCGGTCTTGGCTTCGTAGCAATGTACGCCTGTCATGCCAATCTTGCCGGACTGGAAATCAGCGCTGGCAAAACACCGCCGGTGTTTGCCGGCGAGACCGCGCGTTTTCATCTGCACATCACCAATCCGGGCCGCGCCGCGCGCATTGCGATCACGTTGAGTGCCGCTGCAGGCGACACAACCGTGACGGGTGATGTGGAAGCCGTGGATCACGGCAGCGTGGCCGTACCACTGATGACGGACAAACGCGGTTGGCTGAAGCTGGATCGGTTGGTGGTGGAAACCACGTATCCCTTCGGTCTGTTCCGCGCCTGGAGCTGGGTGTACATGAACCTGCGGGTACTGGTGTATCCGAAACCCGCGGGCGATTTCCCACCCCTGCCGATGCCCCAAGGCGGGCATGGCGGCGGCCGGCACACAGGCCGGGGCGAGGAAGATTTCAGCGGTTTGCGCGGCTACCGTCCCGGTGATTCGCCGCGGCACATCGCCTGGAAGACATCTGCGCGCGAACAAAAACTGCTCACGAAACAATTCACCGGCAGCGGTGAAGAACAGTGCTGGCTGGACTGGGAAGCGCTGACGGGACTTGAACAGGAGGAACGCCTGTCGGTGCTGTGCCGCTGGGTACTCATGGCACATGCGGAGAATCTGAATTACGGGCTGCGCCTGCCGAGTCGTCAGATTCCCATTTCCGGCGGCGACACACACCGCGACAGGTGTCTGGAAATGCTGGCCTTGTTCGGTCTTCCAGGTGGTTTTCCAGAGGTGCGCAGGTCATGAACACGGTCACGTCCATGAATTTCGAGGCACACCTGGAGCGCACTCGCCTGTTGTGGGTGCTCGCCGCCCTGCTCGTCATGGCGCTGCCGCATACCCTACATCTCGCGCCCTGGATCGTATTCGCCGCCGCCCTAATCGTGCTTTGGCGATTGGCGGTCGCATATCGTGGCTGGCCGCTGTTTAACCGTTTCACGCGCATCGGTTTCGGCCTGCTGGCATTCCTGGGCGTGTTCGCAACCTACCGCACCTTCAATGGGCCGGAAGCCGGCACTGCGCTGCTGATTCTGCTGGCGGCGCTGAAACTCATGGAAGCCAAAGGCCTGCGGGACTATTTCCTGGTGATGGTGATCACGCTGTTCATCGGTATCGCGAATTTTCTCTACGATCAGACTATCCCGCTCGCCATCTACATGATTCCAGCCGTGTGGGTGGCGATCACGGCGCTGCTCAACGTGGCTCATCCGGACGTGAACCGTACGCCGTTCCTATCGGTGAAAATCGCGGCACGGCTGCTGTTGCCCGCGCTGCCCATCGCCCTGGTTCTATTTCTGCTGTTCCCGCGCATCCCCGGCCCTCTCTGGGGTCTGGCCTTGCCGCAACATTCGGCCACGACTGGCCTGTCCACCAAGATGTCGCCGGGAAGTCTGAGCAAACTGGCCCAGTCTGATGCCATCGCCTTCCGGGTGGAATTCCTGAACGCCATACCGCCACGTTCGCAACTCTACTGGCGCGCGCTGGTATTGCACAACTACGATGGTGAGACTTGGACCATCGGCAATGCGTTGCGTAGATCAAACGGGACGCTTTCCACGCGCGGCACGCCGGTGCGATACCAAATCACCCTGGAACCCAATGATTTGCAAGTTCTATATGCGCTGGATCTGCCGGTTGAAACACCGGATAACACGCACTTGACTGGCGATTATGAAATCGTCATGCAGCGACCCGTCACAGAGCGCAAACTTTACCAGGTCACGTCCTTTACAGATTACCATTACGGAATCAATGAGCCGGCATGGGCGCTGCGTCGTGATCTGCGTCTGCCAGAGAATATAGACCCTCGTGCGCGTGCGCTGGCGAAACAATGGAGCGTGGACGCTGCGACGCCTCAGCAAATCGTCCAGGACGCCTTGCGCATGTTTCACGATCAACCGTTCCACTACACCCTGCAACCGGTTGCCCTGACCGGCCCGAATCGCATTGACGAATTCCTGTTCGACACCCGCCGCGGTTTCTGTGAACACTATGCCAGCGCTTTCGTGTTTTTGATGCGCGCAGCCGGCATTCCCGCACATGTGATCATCGGCTACCAGGGCGGCCTGCAAAATCCGCTGAATGGTTATTACGTCGTGCGCCAGGAAGATGCCCATGCCTGGGCGGAAGTCTGGTTCGCGGATCGCGGCTGGGTGCGGGTGGATCCCACCGCCGCCGTAGACCCGGCGCGGGTGGATGAAGGTCTGGCCGCGGCCCTGCCCGCCAGTGAAGTACCCGGCTATTTTTTCAATGCCCATCCTTGGCTGGGCAATCTGCGCAATACCTGGGATGCCGTCACCAACGGCTGGAACCAGTGGGTGCTGGCCTACGGACCGGAACTGCAAAAGCATTTCTTCAACAAGATAGGTCTGAATTACGGCAACTGGCTGCAACTCACGTTGGTGTTGCTGATAGTCATCGGCGGACTCCTGATTCTGATTTGGCTGGTGCTGCGCTGGCGCCATCGCACACCGCCACCGTCCGCAGTGCTGCGTGATTATCTGCGCTTCTGCAACAAGCTTGCCAAATGCGGTTTGGCGCGCCGGCCCAGCGAAGGTCCGTTGGATTACGCCAGGCGCATCAACCGCATGCGACCTGATCTGGCCAAGCATGTGAAAGCAATCACGACACTGTATATCAATCTGCGTTACGCGGGATTGGACGGTGCCCAAGAATTCAGGCGTCTTGTCCAGGCTTTCCGGCCCCAGCACTTATAATGCTGAGGCCGGCAGTTCTCCGGTGGAGCTACGCTCCTGCTACGCGAGCCGTCTGCCAGAGGTATGTTGCGAGTCGTGCACTCGTACACACCGAAAGCCCTCATGCAGGAGGCAAGTAGCAGCATATGTTCGCCTGGCCGATGCTGAGGAAGCCAGCAGCGTAGGTTTTTGATCTGCGTTGTGCTGTGCTGTGACGTGCCTATTCGTCGTCTGCCTTGACTCAAATCGATTCTCAGAATGCATACTGGATTTGAATCCGATTATCGAAGAAGGCTTTCGGCGCGCCGGGATAAGAAAAGACGCCGAACCGGTCACGTATGGACAGCCCCCGCAACGGACCTGTTCTTATAAAGTACGTAGCATCGGCGTTCAGTTCCCGGGGGTTCCCCGTCTGCCCCGGATGTAGAAATTGATCTTGACGGTAATACGCGTAACTACCTTTCAGACGCCAAGCTCGATCCACGCCCAGCCAGTATGCTGCAGCAACTTTCCACGCGCTTCCCGTCGTCGATTGATCGATCAGCCCGTGCAGCATCGAAGCGGTGTACAGGGGAGTGTTGTTGTAGGGCCCGGTGTAAGGCGAGACGATGTTGCCGTTCTGGAAGGCGCCTGACCGCTCAGGAATCTTGTTGTATGCGATCGAATACGATCCTTCACCTTTCTGGACGCCGAGAAGGGCCCCATAGACGCGAGCCTCTACCGGGCCGAGGATGCTGCTTCCTTGGTCAGTTTCATGGGCATACTGCGCGCCGACGTATGGGTTCCAGCCCGAGCGAGTATCGATACGATACAGCCCTTGTGTGTAGCTCATCCCGGCAATGGATGTAAACCCGTAATACCAGTATTGAAGATCAAGGTGGCCATTACTCAAGGATTTGTTGTAGTGAATCCCTGTATCCCACGCTCCAGGCACTTGCACGTCGTAGAGATTAGTCGTCGTATAGTCGGAGGAGTTACGCGGCCTCCAGCGCCCCCAGTAGGCCGCCTCCAGAGTCAGGTTGTTCAGGGGCGTGGCGAGCAAACGGATTCCCTGGTAGCTTGCGGGCATGATGAGCGCAGAGCCGTTCACCCAAGGGTTATCCAACAGAATGTTCCCGGCCCGGATGTTCACTCCGAACCTTTGATACTGGAGGAACGCCTGGCCCGGAGTCGCGAAACTGTTACTCGAACCCATGATGGAGGTGTCTCTCTGCGGTAGAGCCGGACTCAGGCCGAAATCACTGACTGCGTAGAGGCCCAGTCCGAAGCTGAACCCGTATTGCGAACGAGACTGGACATAGAGTTTGGCCAGAGCTGCGAGTGCACTCTTCGCGTGTGGATTGTCTACATTGCCATCGTTCAAGCGCTGGTAATCGAAGAGACGAAGGTCGCCTTCGAAGACGGAAATCCAGGGAGGGAGTGACGATGGAGGTGGTTCCGGCTGGTCCGCGTAGGCCGTCTGGAGGCCCGAGAGGAAAAGATAGGATCCGATCAGAATTCCAACCCAGTATATGCCCTGTCTTGCCAGTTTTCGCACGTGTGTCTCCAATCCTAAACCGTGGATTGTTTGTTTTCTGCGGGCACCTGCGGATGAATGAATATATCGAGAAGACGCGATGTTTTCAAGCAGTGACGCTACAATTGTTAGGAACACATATTCTGTCCGCAGTTGTAACACGTGATCTGTCCGGTTTTCATACGCACCTGAAGGAGGTGCGCGATGAGACGGACAGCATGGCTACAGGAGACGCGGCAGATGCGATTTGAAG
>JBOIAY010000108.1:0-4480 GCA_050739255.1 Gammaproteobacteria bacterium | reverse complement strand
GACGTGCCACGCTTGCGGCCACGATCCTGACCTTTGCGGCTTTTGCGGGTTTCAGCGATAAGTTGCGCGACTTGCTGGCGGCCGGTCACGGCATGCGCGGATACGAGCTTGGCCACGGGTTCGCCGTAACGGGTGATGATAATCTCTTCACCGCGCTGTACCTGATCCAGGAGCTGGGAAAAGTGGGTTTTGGCTTCAAAGGCAGCGACGACAGGCATGAGAATCTCCGACTGGTCAACCAGTTTAATCATACGCTCTTCCGGGTCGCGCCGCCACAACGGCTGTCTCAACCCAACCGCCGGTGCTGTAGAGCCGGAAAACGGATTCTCAACCGCGCCTGCTGTTCACTGTCAATCACGGTCATCACCACGCCCGAATCCACGGCGCGTTCCGCCAGGATTTCGCCCCAGGGATCCACGATCATGGAATGGCCCCAGGTTTCACGGCCGCTGGGATGGTGCCCGGTCTGGGCCGCGGCGATGACGAAAGCCAGATTTTCCACGGCGCGGGCGCGGTTCAACAATTCCCAATGTACCTGTCCGGTGGTGCGTGTGAACGCGGACGGCACGCTGAACAACTCGGCGCCCTGTGCGGTCAACTCGCGGTAAAGTTCCGGAAATCGCAGGTCGTAGCACACGCTCAAACCCAGCTTGCCGAAAGGCGTATCCACCACCACGGCACGATCGCCTGCCTCGGTGCATGCGGATTCGTTATAACGTTCGCCTGCGGTATTCACCTGCACATCAAAAAGATGGATCTTGTCGTACTGCGCGACGCGTTCGCCGCTCGCATTGTATACGGGGCAACACGCATACACCTTGTCTTCGTCCGCCAGCACCGGCAGTGTGCCGCCCACGATCCAGATGCGCAGGTTCGCGGCTTTTTCGGCGAGAAAATCCTGGATGGTGCCGCTACCGTCCAGTTCGCCCGCAGCGACGCGCTCCGCGTCATTGTTTGCCATGAGCGCAAAATTCTCCGGCAACACTACCAGCTGCGCGCCCTGGGCTGCGGCCTTGGCCATGAGCTTGCCGGCCTCGCGCAAATTGGTGGGCACGTCCGCGACGGAATTCATTTGCAGAGCAGCGACTTTGTGCGCGCTCATGGCTCCACCGTCAGGGTTACGGAATTCTCATCCTGGCCGCTCACCTGCTTCACGATATCCGTAGAAGGAATTCCGAGAGACACTAGCCAGTCCTGTACCTCGCTGGCCCACAGATTCCCCATCTCATCACCCGAATGCAGGATCACCAGATGCGAATCCGGATGCGCCATCCAGTCCCGCACCGCGGCACGCACCGGCGGCATTTGCAGCATGACTTCGCCGCTGCGCGGCTGCATCCACATATCTGCGGTGATGGTGAAATTGCCGGCGCGTGTGCCGGCCGCGACACCGAAAGTGGTTGCAAGCAAAACCGGGATCAAAAGCTGCTTCATTGGGCGAAAGATATCAATGCTGGTTCTTTGTCGCGGGTTTAGGTGGAACGACTCTGATAAGGACAGGATTATCCCACGTTCCCGTGAGGTGGTAGCGAATTTCGCCAGCTTCCGAGATTGGTTTCTTGAAAATCTCCGTGAGCAGGAAAACCACTGCGCCGACGCCCACACCGGCCGCCAGCGCACCCAGCACCGGGAGTGTCGGGCCGACACTTGGCACCACCAGCACGGCTTCATCAAAATCCTGCTTGGCAAGCCCGGTGCGGCCCACCATGTGAATCTTCGCCGCGGGTCCCGAGACGGTCAAATCAGTGGTATAGGCATCGCCGTCCTTCAAGGTAAAGTCGCCCTCGATGGAATCGTAACCCAGTCCCTTGCCAAGTACGTCGCTGAAATTCAGCAGCAAGCGGCGCGGCAGCGCATTGATGCTGAGCAGACCGAAGATACGGCCAGCGCCGGGTTTCACCTCGAGCAACTGTCCGTCCTCGAGTTTGATGTGCAGCTTGCCGGCCAGAGTGGGCAAGATGTCCGCAAGCGGGCCGCCCTGCCAGGTAAGCTGCGTCTGCGCCTCGCCATGCTCGCCGGAGATGCCCGGCGCAAAACCGAATGCCTGCAAGGTTTCCCCAATATTGCGGCTCTTCATCTGCGCAGTAAAAGTACTCTGCTGCCCGCCATCGGTCCGGGTAATCCATTGTCCGCTGCCGCTGAGATCGAAGGCGGCATTGGTGACTGAGAATGACTTGAGGTCCACGCCCTGCGGCTGTGGTTTGAATTCTGCCTTTACATTGTCAAGCGTCATGCCGTTATATCGAAACTGACGGATAGCGACACGCAGCGGCGGCACCACATGCGGATTGAGTTCGGCCGGCGTGCTGTTTTTCGGCTTCATGGTCTTGTGCACAAGTTCCACGCGCTGCATGTCGGCGATGATCGGGTGCGCGGTATCCGGCGCGTAGGGCAAAGTGATCCGCCCGCTGACCGCCTTGCTGGTCAACTCCAGTTGCCAGGCGCCGGGATCACGAGCGAGTTGCACGTGCAGGGCATTAATTTTCTGTCCAAAACCCGAGAATTGACCCACTTCGGCATCCACACCGCGCAGAAAAGTCGGCAAGACTTCCGCGCCGGAAGAACCCGACCGGGTTGAATAGGCTTCCCAGGCATCCAGGGAAAACTGTGCAAGTGTGCCGGTAAGCATCAGCCCCGTCGTCTCCGGCAGGGATGGTTCACCGCCGCCAAAGACCAAGCCGCCGCGATCAAATTGCCAGCCGCTGCTTTCATCCACGAAGCGGTACAGCCCGTTCATGGTGTTTGCATAACGGACTTGCAGCAACAATTGTTTGTCGTAGGTAAGCTTCAAGTTTGCATCCAACGGAATGCTTGTCTCGCCTGACTTGCCAAAGGGCGCCGGCAGATTCACGCCCAGGCCTTGCAGGTCGGACATCAGGTCGAGCGACAGCCCGCTGACAGTGGCAGCCGGATTGTTGGGCAGCCGCGCCGTCAGCCGCCAGTTGGCGCTGCCGGCCACGGTTTTGTTGAACGGCGCCGGTAACGCCGCGGACAACATCACCGCATTCGCGCCGCCCTTGGCCGTCACCAAGGTTGCATCCTGCTGGTTGTCCGGATGCAAGTTGATGGTCACGGGTTCGCCCAGCCACATGCCGCTCAACTTGTCCGCACTCACGCCATTTGTGCCGAAATCCACATTGCCATTTAACTTACTGACTTGCCACCCAGGTAGATTTTCCATGCCCACGCTCACCTCGCGAAGTTGGGCGCGTCCCCCCAGCTTGAATTGCTCCACATGCTCTACCGGCAATGTGAGATTCAAACTTACATCGCTGCCGCCGCTGACCATAAGATTATCGAGATAATGTCCAAAGCGTTGCTTGAGCGGTCCGCTGCGCAGAAACATCAGCGCCGTCTGGGCGCTACCGCGCGCGGTACCCTTGATTTGCAGTATGCCCTGGCGCAAATCCGCGAAACGCGCCGTGGTACCGCTGATGTCGTCGCTGAGCAGGGTAGCGTGCTGTACCGCAGCGCTCATGCCCTGGTTCTTGAACTCCACATCGGCCGTGAGGTTCTCCACACGCGGCCAGCCTGATGCGTAGTCCAATACACCGTGGACCAGGCGGAAACGGATATCGAACAGGCCCTGGCCATTATCGTAAGGAAAATCATGTAGTTTGCCGCGCAATACCAGGCTGCCGGATGGAACTTCACCGCCGACGATGGCGGTATCGAGCCAGTCCACCACTTCTTTCGGCATGATACCCACAGGCAGATACACCGATTTGCTCTTGGCGTTGACGTTTTGCGCACTGGCCTGCAGATCAACCACCGGCGAACTGCCGTCGGCGGGCAGCAATACATTGCCGGTTGCCGTGACCTGCTGGATGTCGGGGTTGGCGGCGGAAAAATCCGAGGTGGAAAAATGCCAGCCCTGCGCATCGCGATTGAAACGCACACTGGCGTTGAGCGTGGTGAAGGCCAGCGGTCCGCGGAACAGATGCGGGAACGTGACGCTGGCGTTGCTGCCGGCGAGTTGCAGCGTGCCTGCATCCTGATTGGCAGACACGGTGCCGCTCAGACCGGTGAAACCCGGAATTTCGCCGTCGGCGCTTAAACCGAGAGCGCTAAAGCGGCCGTGCACTGACCAGGTATTGAATGATTTGGTATTCCACAGGGCCTGGAAACCCGCATCCGTGACATCGCCGCTGGGAGACAGACGCATCAGGCGCGCGGTGCTGGCGGAAAATTCTTTCGGCAACCACCCCATCAGCGTGACGATATCCTGCAAGCGCAAAAAACTGGCGCTCCCGGACCAGGATGCAATACCATCTTGCCCACGGGTGTAGTACAAATCAAAATCGCTGACGGGCCAGATATCCTGGCCATGCTGCAGGCGCACATCACTGCCGTTCAGAATCCAGCCGTCGGCGCCTTGGGTCCAATTTACTGTGCCTGCAAGCAGGCTGAAACCTGTGGTACCGGATGCACCCACCAAAGCCGTTACATGCTGAGCGTTGATGATGGTCTGCATTTGCTC
>JBOIAY010000107.1:0-4481 GCA_050739255.1 Gammaproteobacteria bacterium | reverse complement strand
GGATCGGTCAGTGTGCTGTCCGGAAATAGCGATTGCAGTGTCTCCACCATGCGACTTTCCATGCCGTGCGCGCAACACAAACGATCACCCGTATTCCAGTTTGATTGCAGGAATTCTTCCAGACTGGAAAACTCCATGAAACGCCTGATTCCGATTGGCCGGGTTCCGTCCATATCAGATTGCAACAACAACCAGTGGCTACCTTCGGCTAGAGGTTGATCTTCCGGCAATCCCTGGCGCAAGCGGTGCGCTGCGAGTGGCAGCGTGGCTTCCTCCACCACGCCCACCAGGGCCTGTTGAGTAACACCAAGCGCCATGCCCGACATGGCCACGCTCAGCGCCGCTTCCAGACTGGCGCCACGCCGCGAAATGAACAGGTTCCGGCCACTCAAGCCTAGATTGCGGGCAACGTAGAAACCCGCGGCGCTGCCCAGAGTATTGATGAAGTTGAACGGCTTGGGGATTTCCCGGTCGCGCACCAGTTGCTCCTGGACCACGATGTTGTTGCTCATGGGTCCGAGTCCGGAGCCAAGATAGATACCGCAATCCGACCGCAAGGCATGGCCGTCTGCACAGCGTGCCGAACCCAGCAAGGCCAGCTGGATGAAGCGATCAATGCGCCGGAAATTCTCCCGGTACACAGGCGTCAAGGCCTGTTCCAATGCCGGCAAGGGTTCGCCCTCGCGCAGCGGCTGGAAATAATGGCTGGCTGACAAGACGTTGATCATGGCGCGGTTTTCTCCAGCACCAGCACGGTATTGTTGCCGCCGAATCCGAAGTGATTAAGCAAATAATAGCCATCCGGCGCGGCCGCCGTCTGCGCGAGCGGATGTACACCCAATGCAGGATCCGGGGTTTCAAATCCGGGCGTGGCAGGCAGACAGCCGCGCTGCAAAGCCCCCGCGAACAGCACCAGTTCGTTGACGCAGCAGGCGCCCAGGGTGTGCCCGATATAAGGCTTGAGCACGGTTACCGGCGGCAAGCTCTCAAACACCTGGTGCATTCCCAGGGCTTCGGCAGTATCGCCGGTGGACGTGGCCGTGCCATGCGCCTTGATGCCGCGCACCTGCCGTGGCTGCACACACATCTGCTCGAACGTCCGGCGCAGCAGTGCTGCGACGGACAATCCATCTGGATTGGCAGTGGTTACGCTCCAAGTATCGCAATTATTCGCACCGCCCGTCACCTTCAAAGACTTGACGGCGCCGGCTTCGGCGGAGAGCAACACCGCGCCGATGCCTTCGCCGAGCACAATACCTTTGCGCGCCGCATCAAAGGGCTGCAATCTGTCGGCCAGTATCTGCAAACCGGAGAACCCCGCGAGCGTGGTGCGATTCGCCAGTTCTGCACCGATCACCAACGCATGTTTGTACCAACCCAGTTCGAGCATGTACAGCGCGCCCAACAACGCGTTGGCGGATGCGGTGCAGGCGGTGTTGTAGGTGTAGGTATCACCGGTGCTGCCGAGCGCTTGTTGCGCGAGCAAGGCGATGTCCTGATACCAGCACAAAGGAAGTGGCACTGCATTTTGCGGCTTGTGCGCAAAAGCCGCCGCGTAACGCGATTCCGACAGACCGATGGAAAAGCAGGAGGAACCGATGAACAACGGCAGTTGCCGGATTTCCGCATCGGTCAATCCGGCTTGCGCCACTGCAGACTGAACCACCGGCGGCAACAGTTGTTCAAAGCGGCCCGGATCAAACAACTCGGCTTGATCCGGAATGCGGCAGTATGGCAGTTGCAGCGGTTCGGCGAATTCGTTCAGCTGCAACATCATCTGTGGCAGTTGCATGCGCAGCATCGCGGAAACGCAGCTTTGTGCATCCGTACCGAGCGCGCAGCTCAATCCAGCACCGCGAATGTAAGCGCCGGTCATGCGCGATTCAGGTACCCGCAAGGATGAAGTCCGCCAGCGTGTTGATGGAAGTCAGGGCAGCGCGCGTCTGATTGTTGCCATCAATGCGCTTGCCGTATTTCTGTTTCACCGCGAGGGCGATCTGCAGGGCATCCAGGGAATCCAGGCCCAGCTCAGCTTCGCTACCGATGAGTAGGGCATCGTCGGGAATCTGCGCCGGACTCAGATTCTTCTGACATTCCGTGATTATCATCTGTTTAAGTTCGAGTTTGAGTTGCGCTCTGTCCATAGTCGCTCATTACCTTTTTCGCAAACCAAGACGCAACCCCGCGAGCAGCAGACAGGCAATGCCGAAACCAAACAGCAACGCGGCTTCCGGCGTCACCATGCGAAGTCCGCCCTGGCGCAAAAAGACATCGAGAAACCCCTGCAAACCCCAGGCCATGGGCGAATAGTGACTCACTGACTGCATCGCCGGCGGCATCAGGAAACCTGGCACCATGATACCGCCCACTGCCGCCATCAGCAGATTGGCCACACCGGTAAAAATCGTGGCTTGTTCGCTGGTGGACACCAGGTTCGCGATCAGCAGCGCATAGGCCACTGAAGCGAAACTCGCCGCCAGCGCCATCAGGCACAGCGCCAGCGGCGCATGTCCGAGCGTCAACCGATCACCGCCGAGCCACGGCACCACAAACACGCCGACTCCAAGCATCAGCACCACTTGCAGCAGATTGATGCCGAGATACGGCAGCAATTTACCCAGCAACAGGCTTTTCGTGCTCAGGCCCATGCTGCGTAAACGCGCATAAGTGCCTTGCTGGCGTTCCTGCACCCAGGTGGTGGACAGCGGAATGGCGATGAAGAACATGGCGAACAGCAGCCAGGCTGGCACGCTCTGCTGCACCGAGGATGGCGCGCGTTCCTTGCCATTGCCGTTGTAGAGCGACTCAGCGTGCAGCAGTTTGTCGGCGGCGTCGAGATTCACACCGGTATCGGCTGTGGCGCCGGATTTCTGCGCTTCCAACGGGGTCAGCGTCTGTTCCAGATAGATGCGCGTGAGTGCACCACGCAGTCTGGCCTCAAATAGTTTGTAGATCGCCGGGCCGACATCCGGTCCGGCCCACATCTGCACGGGCAATGGGTTCGTGCTTTCCATGGCCTTGCTGAATCCGGATGGTACCTCGACCACGAATTGCGCCTGACCCCGGCGCACACGGTCAATGAGCTGGGATATCGGGACATCCGCCGACAGGATTTTGAAATCCGGCGATACGCCCAATGTCTTCACCAACGCATCGCTCACCGGACCATTGTCGTGATTGACGAGATAGTAATGGATGCTGACGCCGCGTTGGGCGGAAAACCCGTTCTGCATGGCCAGCGACATGACCAGTATGAATGCCGCCGGCATCGCGAACAGCAGCAACAAGGCGTGCCAGTCACGCAGCAACAGCTTCAATTCTTTCTTCATCAGTGCGAAAACTGGCATGGGCATCTAATCTCTCAATTGCCGGCCGGTGAGATGCAGGAACAGGTCTTCAAGGTTGCCATAACCATATTTCATACGGCCGATATCCACGCCCTCGGCAGCCAACAACGCAAGCAGACGCTTGAAATCGGTCTCGGCGCAATTCGCGAGACGCAATTCGCGGTTGCGGATCTCGAGCCCCGGAATGGCGCCCAATGCCTTGCGTTGTTGTGTCGTGGGCAATGCACTCAGCGTGACTACCAGACTCCGGCTATCCGCGTTACTCAGCAGTTGCTCCAGTGTGCCGCGCGCCAACAGGCGCCCGTCATCCAGCACGCCGATTTCGTCACACAGCATTTCCACCTCTTCCATGTAATGCGTGGTATAAACCACCGTGGTGCCCTGTGCATTGATGCGCTTGATGGCTTCCAGGATGAAATGCCGCGACTGCGGATCAATACCCACGGTCGGCTCATCCAGAAACAACAAGCGCGGGTGGTTCAGAAGTCCGATGGCGAGATTAAGCCGCCGCTTGAGCCCGCCGGACAGATGCTCGGCGCGCACCGCGGTGAACGATTCCAGTCCCGCGACTGCCAGGGCCTCGGACAGCCGCTCACGCAATTCGGGGTACGAAATTGCCTGCACCGCACCGAAGAACCGCAGGTTCTCGATGACGCTCAGGCGCGGATAAAACGCATACTCCTGCGGCACCAGCGCGCTGAACGCCTGGATCTCGCGTGTGTGCATGGGCAAGGATTTGCCATCAATGTGAATCTGCCCGGCCTGCACGGGCAAAAGACCGGTCAAAATCGAGATCAGTGTGGTTTTGCCCGAACCATTCGGGCCCAATAGGCCAAACAGGCTGCCCTCGCAGACCTGCAAGGACGCCTCCTGGATGGCCGCGTGTTCCGCCCCCGGATAGTGGAAGCTCAAGTCGCCGATCTGGATCACGCGCTGTTCCCCGTCATGATCTGTCAACCCGTGATTTGGTATGCGTGGTTATTCTGGCAAATGTATCATGGCTACCATCACGGCACGAGACTAGCCAAGAAGGGGTTATTCGGACATCACGCGGTAGGTTAAAGATAAGGAAAATTTTCAGCCTTGGGCTAAGGAGCCTCTCCACTCTGGAGAGTGTCATGCAATCAGATCGTA
>JBOIAY010000106.1:0-6965 GCA_050739255.1 Gammaproteobacteria bacterium | reverse complement strand
GCGGCGGGGACTCCGGACTTGCTTGGGCGGAAGGTACCCTGTGGGTCGGCCAACATCGCGGCAGAAAGATCCACCAGATAGACCCTGAAACAGGCGCACTACTTCGCACCATTGAGTCGGATCGCTTTGTCACGGGCGTAACCTGGATGGAAGGCCAACTTTGGCATGGCACCTGGGAAGGCGAGGAAAGCGAAGTACGGCGGGTGGACCCCGATACCGGGAACGTACTTGAGAAAATCTTTATGCCGGCTGGCACAAATGTTTCCGGACTTGAATCCGATGGCAAGAATCAATTCTTTTGCGGGGGCGGAGGCAGCGGAAAAGTGAGAGTTGTCCGCCGTCCCAAGCGGAAAGCAACCGTAAACTAAGATTCATACATCCAGGTCGTATTAATCGTGCACATACTACGGTGCCTCCTCTAACAGCAGGCGCTGCAATCCGAGTTCCCGATGCTGGTGGATTCCTGGGCCGACTGTTGCGCAGCCAACCAAAGATATAAATCAGAAAAGTTTCAGAACACTTCCCCAACGGCGTGCTATTCATGGTCATAGTATCAATGCTCCTGTCGAGTCATTGATAACCAGCTGAACTGGAATACCACCGGAGGACAAAGCGATGCGCATTGCAAGTGTGGGTCACGCGGTGTTTGCAGTGACCTTGATCGCTCTCGGTAGCCTGGGCCTGATCCAAGGCGATTTCGCCCCGGTATGGGAGGGTGTACCGAAGGGTATGCCCGCACGTGAGGTGCTGGCCTATCTCTGTGTCCTTGTCTCGCTGGCGTGCGGTATTGGTCTGCTCTGGCGGCGCGCCGCCGCACCCGCTGCCCGCGTACTGCTTGCCTATCTTTTGCTGTGGATACTGCTGATTAATGGGCGCGACGCCCTCTCCGCGCCCACGGTATTAGGTGCCTGGTATGGTTTCGCTGAGACCGCGGTGATCGTGGCGGCCGCCTGGGCACTGTATGCCTGGTTCGCCGCAGACTGGGACAGGTGCTGGCTCGGTTTCGCCACTGGCGACAAGGGCGTGCGCATCGCGCGGGTGCTCTACGGTCTCACCTTGATTTTCTTTGGCGTGAGCCATTTCGTCTATCTCAATCTGACCACGCCACTGGTGCCAGGCTGGCTGCCAGCGCACGTGTTTTGGGCGTACTTCTTCGGCTCTACCTACATCGCGGCGGGCGCAGCAATACTCATCGGTGTGGTTGCACGGCTGGCCGCCGCGCTCTCGGCGGTGCAGATGGGCTTGTTCACATTGCTGGTGTGGATACCTATGCTGGCGTCGGGGCACACCAGCAGCATTACGGGATCGAGTTGGAGTGAGTTCGTGGTCTCGTGGACGCTGACTGCCGGCGGCTGGATGGTGGCGGATTCCTATCGAGGCATGCCTTGGCTCGCCGTGATCAAGCGCTAGAAGAAAAAGAAAATACGGGACGGACTGAACCGAACTCGATTCAATGCTTGCCGCATGAGTCCACGGTTAAGCCTTGAGCCGATAGCCCGTGCGGAAGATCAAATACACGATGCCAAGGCACACCAGCATGAACAGCAGGGTCACGCCAAGACTGGCGCCCAGGCTCACGTCGCCCGAATCGTAGAAGCTCCAGCGGAATCCGCTCACCAGATACACCACCGGATTGAAAAGCGATACCGTCTGCCAAACCGGCGGTAGCATTTTGATGGAGTAGAAACTGCCACCCAGGAAGGTCAACGGCGTCAATATCAGCAACGGCACCAGCGAAAGCTTCTCGAAGTTGTCGGCCCAGATGCCGATGATGAATCCCAACAGGCTGAAGCTGACCGAGGTCAGCACCAGGAACAGCACCATCCAAAACGGGTGATGGATTTCCAGATGCACGAACAGCGTCGCCGTGGCGAGGATGATGGCTCCCAGGATGATGGACTTGGTCGCGGCGGCGCCCACATAACTCAACACCGCCTCGAAGGGCGACACCGGCGCCGACAGCAGTTCATAGATGGTGCCGATGAATTTTGGAAAATAGATTCCGAACGAGGCATTCGAAACGCTCTGGGTGAGCAGCGACAACATAATGAGGCCGGGCACGATGAAGGCACCGTAGCTGATGCCGTCCATGTGGGTGATGCGCGAGCCGATCGCCGACCCGAACACCACGAAATACAGCGAGGTGGAAATTACCGGCGCGACGATGCTCTGCACCAGGGTGCGGCGCATGCGCGCCATCTCGTAATCGTACAATGCGCGTACCGCGTAGATATTCATGGGTGACCACCCACGAGTTTCACGAAGATTTCCTCAAGCGAGCTTTGCTTGGTTTTCAAATCGTTGAAACGGATGCCCATTTTGCTGAGGTCGGCGAGCAGGGTGGTGATGCCGGTGCGCTCGGCCTGAGTATCGTAGGTATACACCAGTTCGTTCCCGCTGTTCTGCAGTTCCAATTTATAGCCCGCCAACTCGTTTGGTAGCTTCGCGAGCGGGTCGAGCAGGTGCAGCACCAGCTGTTTCTTGCCGAGTTTGCGCATCAATTCGGCCTTGTCTTCCACCAGGATGAGTTCGCCCTTGTGGATCACGCCGATGCGATCGGCCATGTCTTCCGCTTCTTCGATGTAATGCGTGGTCAGGATGATGGTCACGCCGCTGGCGCGCAGCTTCCGGATCAGTTGCCACATTTCACGCCGCAACTCCACATCCACGCCGGCGCTGGGTTCATCCAGAAACAGCACTGTGGGTTCGTGGGCCAGCGCCTTGGCGATCAGCACGCGCCGCTTCATGCCGCCGGACAGCGTCATGATGGGGCTGTTGCGCCGTTCCCACAGCGACAGCTCACGTAACACCTTTTCGATATGCTGCGGGTTCTTGGGCTTGCCGAACAGCCCACGGCTGAGACTCGCGGCCCCCCACACCGTGGCGAAGGCGTCAGTGGTCAGTTCTTGCGGCACCAGTCCGATGAGGGAGCGGGTCTTGCGGTATTCCTGGACGATGTCATGCCCGGCTACCCGCACCTGGCCCGCACCGGGATTCACGATGCCGCAGATGATGCTGATGAGCGTGGTTTTGCCGGCGCCGTTGGGCCCCAGCAGCCCGAAGATTTCCCCGCGGCGGATCTCCAGGTTGATGTCCTTGAGAGCCTGATAGCCGGAGGCGTAGGTCTTGGATAAATCGGAGATCGAGATGATCACTTCAGCGTCTGATCTGGTGGCCGCCGGAACATCAGCGATAGCGCGCACACCGGGTGTATGCCGGCCAGAGCCCTTATGTTCGAGGTTATCTTGCATGGCTTCCGTCTGAGGTCGGGGGGCTTAATAATACGGGACAACCCGGAATTTTACTTGTCATCGAAAACGCAACGAATAAGGGAACCCACTTGAAATCTTTCTCGCCCATTACAATCGCGCTCTCGGGTCTTTTGATTCTGGCCGTAGCCATGGGCATTGGCCGCTTCGCTTTCACGCCCTTGCTGCCGATGATGGAGAAAGATGCAGGCGTGACCATCGTCTTTGGCGGCTGGCTCGCGGCGGCAAACTACCTGGGCTATCTCCTGGGTGCGATCTCGGCCATCCGCTTGCGCTTTGCGCCGGTGCGGATCATTGTCTTTTCTCTCGCGGCCATTGTCATCTTCACCGCAGTCATGGGCTACACCGGCCAGCCGCTGCTGTGGCTGCTATTCCGCGGGCTCGCTGGCGTAGCGAGCGCCTGGGTGTTGGTGTTCGCGTCCGCGTGGAAACTGCAACGGCTCGCGGCAGCGCACGCGTCACACCTCAACGGCGTAGTGTTCGGTGGCGTGGGCGCCGGCATCATGCTCGCTGGCATCTTGTGCATGGCTTTCCAGGGCCTGGACTGGTCTTCCGCTGTGTCCTGGCGTGCACTCGGCGTGGCGGCGCTGCTGCTGATTCTGTTGGCGCTGCCTGCACTTGTGGAACGTCCACCAGCCGCAATCATAGTTCCGAACAAGGAGAGTCGCGCCTCACCCCGTGGCTCCGCCGCTGTGGTGATCAGCTATGGCATCTTCGGTTTCGGCTACATCATCCCCGCCACTTTCCTGCCAGCCATGGCAAAACATCTGGTCCCGGATCCCGCGATATTCGGTTGGGCCTGGCCGGTGTTCGGTCTGGCCGCACTCGTGTCCACACTCATCGCCGGGCGGTTGTTCACGCATTTCTCCAACCGCGCTGTGTGGGGCGCGTGCCATCTCATTATGGGGGCCGGTACCGTGCTGCCGGTGCTGGTACCCAACATGGCCGGCATCCTGCTCGCCGCCTTGTGCGTGGGCGGTACGTTCATGGTGGTCACCTCCGCCGGGCTGCAGGAGGCGCGGCGCCTGTCGCCCAATGCACCTGCGGTGCTGATGGCGAAGATCACTGTGGCCTTTGCAATTGGCCAGATACTGGGGCCGGTGTGCGTGAGCCTCGCGCCTGCCGGAGCCAAGAGCCTCGATACCCTGCTGGCAGTCGCTGCGACGCTGCTTATCCTGAATGGACTTTACCTGCTGCGCATCCGCAGGACGGATTGAGCGGGTACTGATGTAAAAAGAGAAATGGGGAGCCCGCTCGGTGTTGTAAACTACATTTTGTACATGACAGCTTATTTTCAATCAGCCACTGAAGAATGCGGAGATCATTGTGAAATGTCCTAAATGCAATTCGGACCTGACGTCCACGATCCGGCACAAACTCAAGGTCAACTACTGCCCCTCCTGCAAAGGCATGTGGCTGGAGCAACAGGAACTTGGAGAACTGGAAGACGAGGCCTTTGATTTCGGCGACGACGTCAAGGGCACCTTGGCGTTCCATTCCACATCCACCACAGCCAAATGCCCTGAATGCAATTCACTCCTGCAGAAATTCAATTACCGCTTCTACGATATGGAGATGGAGTTCTGCCCGAACCAGCATGGTTACTGGCTGGATGCGAACGAAGACGACCGGGTGCTGGAGTTGATGAAGAAAGAGGAAAAGGATTACGAACGCAAGGTGCTGGCGGAAGACCAATGGGGCAAGACCTTACATCGCCTGCGCTCTCACTCGTTTCTCAGCAAAGTGCGGGATCTGTTTCACTGAATCGGTTGCTCAGCTGATTGCGGGCGGCTGCCTTGACGCGTGGAAATGCGGTATAGACACGGCCATAAGAATTTTGGTTCGTCCATATCCTTTGTTAGCGGTATTTGCCGATTAAAGCGAAGGAGTATTCATGCGTCCTGGTCTTGCGATCATGATTTTGTGGGTAGCCTGGATAGTGTCCTGGCTGGCAGCGATGGTGTGGAGCACTCGCCCCGAAAAACGTGCCGGTTTCGGCACCGAGCTGGGTTATCGCGTTGTGCTGGTGCTCGGCGTTCTACTGTTTTTCGTACCGACGCATGGGTATTACGACCCGCTGCGGTTTTGGCACATTGGTTGGGATGGGGCTTGGATCTGCGCTGTATTGATCGCGCTGGGGTTTGCATTCACTTGGTGGGCACGCATTCGTCTCGGAACCCTGTGGTCCGGCAGCATCACCAAGAAACCCGATCACTGGGTTGTAGATACGGGTCCGTACGCAATCGTCCGCCATCCGATCTATACCGGCCTCCTGCTTGCGGTGCTGGCTACAGCAGCCGCGAAAGGTACGCTTTTCGGCATTGTTGGTGCTTTGCTCATCATCGTGGGCTTGTGGATGAAAGCACGCTTTGAGGAACGCTGGCTCAGTCAGGAATTAGGCGCAGCTGCTTACGAAGCCTACCGGTGCAAGGTGCCGATGCTGGTGCCGTTCGGGCCGAAAGCCAAATAAGCCTTGTTGAATTAAGACCGCTCAGCGATCGATGGTCGCCATAACCTTGTCGTTGTAACGCTTGCCGGATATCTTCCCGGGCGCCAGCGCCGCATCCAGCGCCTGCATCTGTTGAGTATCGAGTTTGACATTCGCGGCCGCGATGTTCTCTTCCAGATATTTGCGGTGCTTGGTGCCCGGAATGGGCACGATGTCATCGCCTTTGTGCAACAGCCAGGCGAGTGCGATCTGCCCAGGCTTCACCTGCTTGGCTGCCGCGATGTCGCGTACAGTCTGCGCGGCCTTCACATTGGCATCGTAGTTCGCACCCTGATAGCGTGGATCGCCGCGACGGAAATCGTCTTCCGGATAGTCTTCCGCGCGCTTGACCTCACCGGTCAGGAAACCGCGGCCGAGCGGCGAGAACGGCACCAGCCCGATGCCGAGTTCGCGCAGCAATGGGATGATGTCTGCCTCCAGATTGCGTTCCCACAGCGAATATTCGCTCTGCACGGCGGATACTGGATGCACCGCATGTGCGCGGCGGATGTTGGCGATGCCCGCTTCGGACAGACCGAAAAACCGCACCTTGCCTTGCTTCACCAGATCAGCAACGGTTCCGGCTACGTCTTGTATTGGTACGGCCGGATCTACGCGGTGCTGATAGAGCAGATCAATATGGTCTGTGGCCAACCGCCGCAGAGAGCCTTCCACCGCCGCGCGGATATGTTCAGGATGGCTGTCCAGTTCGTTACCAGCCCGCTTTCCGTTCTCAATACGGAAACCAAACTTGGTGGCCAGTACCACCTGCCCGCGTTTTCCCTTCAACGCACGGCCCAACAGCTCCTCGTTGGCGAACGGGCCATAGACCTCGGCGGTATCGAGGAAGGTGCATTCCAGTTCGATGGCGCGGTGCAGCGTGGCGATGGATTCAGCCTCATCCGTGTGGCCATACGACTGGCTCATGCCCATGCAGCCGAGGCCGATGACCGATACCACTAAACCCTGATTGCCAAGTTTGCGTTTGCTCAATGCCATGACTGACGTCCTCCAGGAACATGCGGAATGCTTGGGTACCCACGGAACTATCGCCTCTTTCGTGATCGAAGCCCAGTTTCTGACTGCACCATATAACCTTAAACGCCGTTGCGGCAAGTGATGAGGCGTACAATAATCTCAGATACTTTTGGAGACTGATATGGCGAGTGGCTGGGCGAAAGACGGCGCGGTGCAGGAGCAGATAGACG
>JBOIAY010000105.1:0-6549 GCA_050739255.1 Gammaproteobacteria bacterium | reverse complement strand
TGATGAAATACGCGCCCTGCTCCTGGGCCATGCGTTTCGCCAGATCCTGGTAATACTCCGGATGGCCTTTGCTCACATCGGAACGCGTCAGCACCACTTCCGCGCCCATGGCGCGCAGATTAAAGATCTTTTCCTGGCTCATCTTGTCGGGAATCACCAGGACCAGACGATAGCCTTTCTGGGCCGCCACCAGCGCGAGACCCAGGCCGGTATTTCCGGCGGTAGCCTCGATGATGGTGCCGCCGGGTTTGAGGTCGCCGCGTTTCTCTGCTTCCGCGATCATGGACACACCGATGCGGTCCTTGATGGAGCCGCCGGGATTCATGAGTTCGAGCTTGAGAAACAGGCGGCACGGTCCCGCATCCAGCTGCTTAAGTTCCAGCATGGGCGTGCGGCCGACCATTTCCAGCACGTTGGAATAGATGTGCATGCCGTCTCCGGAATTTGTTCAACAAGCAGCAGGCGCTATTGTACGGAAGCGTCTAAAATAAACCCATCTTCACCGGGGATTGCCGTGGGTGCCAGCGTTGCCACATTGTTGAACATGGCGGGCCGGGAACTGGCCAAATCCAGTCCCACTCCGAGTCTGGATGCCGAAATTCTGCTGGCCCACGTGCTGGAAACACCCCGCAGCCATCTGTTTGCGCGGCCGGAACGGCGCATCGAGAACGATAGATTGCGCCTGTTCGCGCTCATGGTGGTGGCGCGGCGCAAAGGCCGGCCGGTCGCCTACCTCACCGGCCAGCGCGATTTCTGGTCCCTGACCCTCAAAGTCACGCCCGCCACGGTGATTCCGCGCCCGGAAACCGAGTTACTGGTGGAAGAAGCCTTGCGTATTGTGCCGGCGGGCGCACGCTGGTATCTGCTGGATCTGGGCACCGGCAGTGGCGCCATTGCACTGGCACTGGCAAAAGACCGGCCCCATTGCGTCATCACTGCCACCGACCTTAGCCGGTCGGCGCTCAGGGTGGCGCGTGAAAACGCCCGGGCACTGGAAATCAACAATGTGGAATTCATGCAGGGTGAATGGTTCGTTCCCATATCCGGCCGGCGCTTTGGCGTCATCGTCTCGAATCCGCCGTATGTACCCAATGACGATCCGCATTTGAATACCGGCGATCCACGCTTCGAGCCGCGTCGCGCCCTGACCGGCGGACCGGATGGCCTGGCTGCCATCCGCAAGATCGTGCTGCGGGCGCCAAGTCATCTGAACACCGGAGGAGTGCTGCTGCTTGAGCACGGTTACGACCAAGGTGAACGCGTGCGTGCGCTGATGTCCTCGGCAGGATTTAACGGGGTTCACTCAGTTCGTGATCTGACGGGATATGAACGGGTTACTAGTGGCCGTTTTGGTGACTGATAGAATATGACTCTGCTATCACGGTGTTCCGCCATGATCCTCATGACCACCAGCCTCGGCGACATCACGCTGGAACTGTATCCAGACAAGGCGCCCATCAGTGCCGAGAATTTCCTTGCCTATGTGGACGAGGGTTTCTACGACGGCACCGTATTTCACCGTGTGATCCCGAAATTCATGATCCAGGGCGGCGGCTTCACATCCGACATGCAGCAGAAAAAACCGCGTACGCCCATTCAGAATGAAGCGAACAACGGCCTGCTGAACACCCGCTACAGCATTGCGATGGCGCGTACTTCCGACATCCACAGCGCCACCAGCCAGTTCTTCATCAACCTGGCCGACAATGTCTTCCTCAATAATGGCACCCGCGATTACGGTTACGCGGTATTCGGCAAAGTGACAAACGGCATGGAGATTGTGGACAAAATCGCTGGTGTCAAAACCGGCCGCCATGGCCCGCACGGTGACGTGCCGCTGGAGTCCGTAGTACTGCTATCGGCCAAACGCCTGTCCATGGCCTGATTCACAACAAACGTTTAACGCCATCATCACACTCCGCTATGCTTGAACTCAATGCGCTAAAATACTGCGTCCTTGACAGCGGATAGACTAGACATGCCATCCACCGAGACCCAACCGGGTCTTTTCGCGCACCTGAAGCACCATCACCTCTACCGGGTAGCGGTGGGCTACGGCATGGCCATCGCCATTGGCATCCAGGTGGTGGCAAGGGCCTTCCCCTACTTTGGCTGGTCTTCAGCCGTACCAGCGGTCATCATTATTCTGATCGCCACCTTTCCGGTCGCAATCGTGCTGGCCTGGATGCTGTTGGAGCCCACGGACCCTGCGCAGCAGACCGTGTGGCAGAAGCGGCACTGGAAACTCGGCGCTATTGTGACTCCCGTGGTAATAGCCGCAGTCGTCATCTCGGGGATTTTCGCTTTTAAGTTCACTGAGCGGCACGAGGCGCGCGTGGCCGCCGAGCAGACCGCGGCCCAGGCCAACCCGGCCGCGTCCGCCTTCAACCCGCCCGCCGACACGCTGGTAGTGTTGCCGTTCCAGAACCTGAGCGGCGATCCAAAACAGCAATACTTCAGCGACGGCATCACCGAGGAACTCACCGACGCGCTCGGCCAGAATACGGCGCTTAAAGTGATCGCGTGGGATACGGCGTCGAAATACCGCAACAGCCGTGAGTCGGCCAGCGACATTGGAAAAGCACTGAACGTCGCCAATGTGCTGCATGGCAGCATTGAGCGCGCGGGCGATGAGGTACGGATCGTTGTGGAACTGGTCAATGCCGTTACCGGCTATGCGCTGTGGTCGCACCACTACGACGGTTCATTTGCCAATATCTTCAGGGTGCAGGACAAGGTTTCGCAGTCCATTGCCTCGGCGTTGCGGGTACGGTTTACGCAGGCTGACCTGCCAGCAGGCGGCACCCGCAACCCCCAAGCCCACCAACTGGTGCTGAAAGGCCGTGCGCTGATGGACAAAGCGGACGTCGCGAGCCTCAAAGTCGCGCGCCAGGATTTCGAGCAGGCGCTGGCACTCGACCCCGACTACGCCACCGCGCATGCGCTGCTTGCGCATGCACTCTACGACCTGACCGCACGCTCCGATCTGCCGCTCAAAACCACCTTGCCGGCGATCCGCACGCACGCGCAGAAAGCACTGGCGCTCGATCCGCGCAATGCCGACGCGTGGGTGGCCTTGGCTCTCACGGATCAAAGCGCCGATCCGCCCGACTTCGCCAAGGCGCGGGCGGAATACCGCAAGGCGCTTAGCCTCGATCCCAGCAATGTGCCCGCACTCGTCGATTACGGCCTCGTGCTACCACTGAAACCGGCGCTGGCGGAAGAGCAAGAAGCCACCCTGCTCGATCCCGCCAGCAACCCCGCCTGGAGCAATCTGGCGGAGTACGCTCAGGATCTCAGCGACTGGGCGCAGATGATCCAGGCGGCCGAGAACTTGCTGCGGCTCGACCCCACCGACGTGGATAGTGCATTTGCCATCGCTTACGCCTACCAGCAGTTGCACCAGTACGACCAGATGCTGACGGGCTTCAATCGCGTGCAACCGGCAACAGCTGTGGACAAAGAGCAGGTCGCGGCCGGTGACCTCACGTATCAAGCACTGCGCGATCCCGCCCTGCGCACACAGGCACTCGCCGCGCTCACGAACCTGAGCCGCTATCGATCCAATCTGGATGTCGCGGGCAACCTGCTGCAACTGTATCTCGCGCTCGGTCAGACCGCGCCTGCGCTACAACTGCTGGAGGGCATCTGTCCGGCCGATCCCGTTGGCTGCAACGACCTCGCCATCAATCCGCAGTACAAGCCGCTGCGCGCCGATCCGCGCTTCCAGCAACTCGCGCAGAAGTACACCACCGTGACAGTAGAATAGTCGTCATTGCGGGGCACGCAGTGACGAAGCAATCTCCCAACTGGGTAAAATACACTTGCTTCACCAGCGTGAATGTCCATGAACGACAACCTGCACACTCTGCGTTATAGCCGCCACCTCGCACTGCCGAATTTCGGCACCGCGGGGCAGACGAAACTGGAGCAAGCACGCATACTGATCGTGGGCCTGGGCGGGCTGGGTTCACCGGCGGCCCTGTATCTGGCCGCCGCAGGTGTCGGCACACTGATGCTGAACGATTTCGACCGGGTGGACTTGTCCAATCTGCAGCGCCAGATTCTCTTCAGCAATGCAGACCTGAACCAGCCCAAAACAACGGCCGCCGCCGCCCGCCTCGCCGCACTGAATCCGGATTGCCGGATAGAGATTCTGGAACAGCGGCTCTTGGGTTCGGAACTCGAAGCCGCTGTAGAACGCGCCAATCTAGTGTTGGACGCAAGCGACAATTTCGGCACCCGTTTTGCGGTGAATGCCGACTGTGTGGAAACCAAAACGCCGTTGATCTCCGGCGCCGCTATCCGTTATGAAGGGCAGATGGCAGTGTTCGATGCGCGCGATCCGGCCAGCCCCTGCTACGCGTGTTTGTATCCTGAAACTGGGGAGGAACTGGAGAATTGCCGCAGCAACGGCATTCTGGCGCCTGTCGTCGGCATCATCGGCAGTTTCATGGCCCTCGAAGCCGTGAAACTTCTAAGCGGCGCAGGCCAGACGTTGACCGGACGTATGTTGCGGCTGGATGCCAAAAGCGGTGCAGTGACTGTTGCCCAGATAAAAAAGGACCCCGCATGTCCGGTGTGCCAACAGCGCTAGACGTCACAGGCGCCCAACGGCTGGAAGCGTACATGCACAAGCACATTCCGCTGGTGCGCCACATGCAGATACACGCGGCCGTTTGCGACGCCACAGGACTGACGCTCACGGCACCCCTGGCCGCGAATATCAATCATCAAGCCACTGCCTTCGGCGGCAGTCTGGCGAGCCTCGCCACACTCGCTGGCTGGGGGCTTCTCTGGCTGCTGCTGGAACAGGAATCGCCCGTGCACATCGTGGTGAATGAATCCCGCATGCAATATTTGCATCCGGTGACACAGATGCTGGCTGCCCATTGCCTGCTGCCGAACGAAACCACGTGCCAACAATTCATGGCCACGCTGCAGCGCCGCAACAAGGCGCGGATCGAACTCAAGGCCGAAATTCTGCAAAAGAAAACCATCTGCGCCCGTTTCACCGGCAGTTTCGTGGCGTATCGCGGGCAATCCAATGCCTCAAACTGAGAGCCTGCGGCTGCCACGCCTGCTGGTGAACCAGTTGCTACATATCGCGCAGCAGGCCGTGTCATTTTCCCAAGGCTTTGTCCTGCATCACGGTTCAGATCAATTCCTGTGCGCGCCGCTGCCGGCTGACGCCGATCTTGCTCAATCCGTAAAACAGCTACAAAGACGCGGCAAGGCGATGTTTGCGTTTTACCGCACCTCAAACACAGCCTTGCCGCCGCCCGGCACGGCTGAACTCCATGCGATTATCGAATTTGTTCCGCTTTATCTGGCTGTCGCGTTGGATATCAAGGGCGTGCTGCAACTGCGCGCCTGGCGTATTGCCGGACCGCGGGCTTTGGAAATGGATGTGGCTATCAGTGAGGCCAAGACGCCGTCTCAATGACGCGCGTCAGAAGACGGTTGCCGCTCTGCAAGGGTTAATAGTGCTTCAACATCTACAGAATCGAAATCGTAACCACGGCCGCAAAATTCGCAGTCCACATGCACCTTGCCCTGCTCGGAAAGGACACCGCGTACTTCTTCCGCACCCAGCCCACGCAACGTCGCCTCGATGCGTTCTCGTGAGCATTGGCAGCGAAACGACATCGGCGCCGCTTCGAACAGCCGCAGGTCATCTTCGTGATACAGCCGGTGCAGCAATTGTTCGGCTGACAGCGTCTTGAGTTCCACATCAGTCACGGTATCCGCCAGCACCGTCACATGCCGCCAGGCATCGGGGTTATGCTCCCGCTGCGGCATCACTTGCAAGAGCAAGCCCGCGGCGCTGACATCATCGGTCGCCAGCCATAAACGTGTCGGCAACTGTTCCGAACGCTGAAAATAACTTTCCAGACACGCGGCCAGCGTGTCGCCTTCCAGCGGTACGATACTCTGGTAGCGCTCGCCCTGTCCCGCCGGCTCGATGGTGAGCACCAGCTTGCCATCGCCCAGCAGGTTTTTCAGGCCGGATTCCGGCAGCTTTTCGTGCCAGCGCGCCAGGCCGCGCAGATTGAAACGGCTGGTGCATTGCACCACCAGTAAATGCACTGGACCATCGCCCTGGATTTGCAGCGTAATGGTGCCGTCGTACTTGAGCGTCGCTGACAACAGCACTGTGGCAGCTACAGCTTCGCCCAAAAGCGCGCGCACCGGCGCGGGATAGTCCTGCCGCTCCAGCACCGCACGCCAGCTTGCATCGAGATGCACGCAGCGGCCCTGCACAGGAAGCTTCTCGAAAATGAAGCGGCGAAGTGAATCGTGTTCAGACATGGCTATAAGAAAGTACTGCGTGCTGAGTTCCGCGTGCTGCGTATGAGCCATAACCTCTTTTCACGCAGTACACAGCATGCAGCACATGGTATATATAATGAAAAATGTCTCGTTATTCCTTGAGCTTCTTTTTCAGCAGCTCATTGACCTGCTGCGGATTCGCCTTGCCCTGGGTCGCCTTCATCACCTGGCCCACGAAAAACGCGAACAACTTGTCCTTGCCGGCGCGGTAATCGG
>JBOIAY010000104.1:0-5573 GCA_050739255.1 Gammaproteobacteria bacterium | reverse complement strand
ACCGTGCTCAAATCCCCAGAGGAAGAATCCAATTACTTGCGCATTGACAGCCTTGGGTGCGGTGGTGCGCAGAATCTGCCAGGTGCAGCCCGAGATTGGCCAGGTATCCGGCCCCGGCTGATCGGTCAGAATCACGTAGAAATCCTTGGCCTTGTTAAAGTCCACGTGCGCGGCTGCGGCCTGGAAGCCCTTGAGGCTGGGGCTGACCAGCTTGCCATCCCGGTTATACATACGCACATAGTTCAAGTGGTTTTCGAGAATATAGGCATACTCCACATAACCTATGGAACCGCGGATGCGTTGCACGTAGGCGGCGACGCCAGCGTTGCCTTTGCCACCCACTCCCACCGGCCAGTCAATAGAGGTGTTGGCGCCAATCTTCTGGGCCCATTCCGGGCTGATCTTGGACAGGTAATTCGCAAAGGTGAAAGTGGTGCCGGAGCCGTCGGCGCGGTGCACCACAGTGATGGCCATATCCGGCAAGCTGGCACCATTGTTGAGGGCCTGGATGGCCGGATCATTCCAGTGTGTGATCTTGCCAAGATAAATGTCCGCAATCACCGGACCGCTCAGGATCAGCTCACCGGGTTTGACGCCGGGCAGGTTCACTACCATGTCTTCACCGGCAATTGCCGTCGGGAATTGGATAAGATGGCTGGCCGCCAACTGTTCCGGTTTCAAGGGCATGTCGCTGGCGCCGAAATCCACAATCCCGGCCTTGATCTGGGCAATCCCGGCGCCCGAACCGATGGGCTGATAGTTGACTTGGATTCCGGTTTGCTGGTTATACGTTGTGGCCCACTTGGCGACCAGCGGATACACCCAGGTGCTGCCAGCGCCGGTAATGGATTGGCTGTCTGCAAACGCGCCCTGGCCGAGCATCGCCGCACCTACCAGCGCAACCAAAGCGAGCTTCTTAATCATACGATTCGACATGGTTTGACTCCTGTGAATTGAATTGAAAGTTTTCATGCATATTCCAGCGATTAGAACTTGATCTGTGCCCAGACACCGATTTCCTTAGTGGTCGTATTGGTGACTGTGGAGGTGGTAGTGAGCACGGGGCTAGATGACAGACTCTCATGCTTGTATGCGATGGCCCAGGTGATATTCTTGTTGACCGGGAACGAAATGCCAAAGTTATAGTATTTGTCCTTCTGGGACGGATTCAGATCCTTGCTCGGATCAGCATTATCGTAACGCGCAAACACGGCAAGCCCGTTATCCGTCAAATTCAAGGATCCGAATAGCGAATAACCGCTGGCCGAATCCGTCTGGTTGCTGGTAATGAGGGCCGAGGTGAAATTGCTGGCGTGGAAATATTCCGCGCCCAGCGTCAATCGTGAAGTTTTGTAGGCAACCAAGGCATCCTGACGGGTCGCCGTATTGATCGGCGTCCCCGGTGCGAGCGAACTGGTGTTCTGGCCGAGTTCGCCGCTGTAGGCCCCTACCGCGAGGATCAACCCCTTCACCGGCATGACGGCCAAGCGGCCTTCAAAATCCATGCTCTTGCTGCGGGATGGGTTTCTGAAACCCCCGCCGTTCACGGCGGACAAGGCGTAGTTGGCGAAGTTGCCATCGGTATGCCCGAGGAAGTGCAAGCCCCAATCGGCTGAGTTGCCGAAGTGCAGGCGGTCAATCAGGGTATTTTCCACGAATCGGTAACCATAGATGCCCTCATCGAACGGGATCCAGGGCATATCCGCAGACCCCACACGGAAGCTGGCGGCATTGCTCAAGTTGGCTTGTACGTAAGCCTTTTTTACGAACAACTGGGTTTCTTTGTCCGCCGACACATAATTGAAGTCGGTGGTCAGATTCGCGGACCAGATGTCATCAAAATTGTGATTGACAACCAGATAGAAACGTTTGACGTCAACCCCATAGCTATTGGAACTGGTAGACGTACTACCCGCCGTGCTCTGGGACATGACGTCCTGGTTCAGATCCGTGAAATCCGTGAACATGGTGCCGCCTACGGTGGTAGTTCCTGGAGGCGTATCGGCACGGGCTTGTACCGCGATCAGCACAGCACCCATCAATAACACAGAAACCCAGTTAACCTTGCGCATCATAGTGTTCTCCATATAAGACGTTTACTTGCCTATGCTTCGGTCAGGCTGTTGCAGCTCTAACGTGGCGCAAGAATACGGACGCACCATGACGCTCACATGACAATTACATGATGATTTTGTGACAGCGGCGCGGTAAAAGCTCTGAAACCCTTTGCTGAATACGTCACAGCTCAGCCGCGCGTCGGCACGCGCTGGAACCGTTGCGGCGGATCAGAACAACAGAGCAAACCCTACGCCGAGATAATGCGACCAGCCGCCGAGATTGCCGGAAAGCCGTTGCCCGATTTCCGCATCCAGCTCGAAACGCGGTGTGACCAGATACTGGATACCGCCGTCGGCGTTGTAACCCATGCCCTCGCCAGGACCTGTATGGCTCTGGCCATACACTTCGGCGTACCACTGCCAACTTTCCGAGGTTTGCCAGGTTGCCACCAAGTCGGGATTCAAACTCCAGTAATAGGCGCCGGCTTGCACGTTTGCGGACGCGGCAAGATGGGTAACGCCAAGCATCAGCGTCAGCGCAAACACCGGCGTCAGGCTGTCGCTCACAATACCGTTGAGCGCGTAGCCGGTGGCCGCGGAACCGAAGTCCGGACTGCCCGAAGGCAGCGTGGCCAGCGCCTCGCCAGTCCACAACCATTGGGCGTTGTAGCCGAATTCGTGCTTGAGGCCGAGTACCGAGGCGCTGCCGCCGGAGAGAATCTGGTTGCCGCCGCCGGGCAGCGGCATGACCACGCGGTTCAGGTTGGGCGGCAGCAGCACCAGCTCATTGTCCGCCGGCAAGCCGAAACGCAATTCAAGCTGCGGATAGCCGAGGCTGTAACCGCTCGCGTCATGGGGTACATAGCGCACCACACCGGCTTCAAGTAGCGTCTGTCTGTCTGGCACCGTACAGGGACTGTCGCCCACGGTCGGACGATCTACCAGCGAAAGCAACGCGCCGGATCCGGCACAGGGATCCGGGATTTCGGGTTGGGTTACCGCCGCACGCACAGAGGCTGAGCCGAGCAAGCCGATGACAACGCAGACGGCGGAAATGAGGCGGGGATTACTGTTGATAAATAACCTTTTGCTCCTCACGCCTCACTCCTCACTCTCGCACTTAGTTAAGACCAAAGCGCCGCACCAGCCGGCTCTTGGCCCACTGCGTGAGCGCAACATAGGCCACCATGATGAATGGCATGATCAACAGGAACTTCAGCGGCACCGGCACCATGCTGAAGCCATGCGCCAGCCAACTGAACGGCAGCCACACGCCGATGATGGAGATCAGGATGGTAGTACCCAGCAGCGACCAGCTCGGCCAGCTCTGGATGAATGGCACCTTGGCGGTACGGATCACGTGCACGATCAGTGTCTGGGTGAGGATGGATTCCACGAACCAGCTGGTCTGGAACAAAGCCGCATCGTGCCAGCCATTGAAGAAAATAATCAGGATGCCGAACGTGATGTAATCGAACACCGAACTGATCGGCCCGATGACCACCATGTACCAGCCGATGTTGCGTAAATCCCATTGACGCGGTTTCTGCAGGTATTCCGGATCCACGTTATCGGTCGGTATCGTCGTCTGGGAAAAGTCATAGAGCAGATTGTTGACCAGAATCTGTATCGGCGCCATGGGCAGGAATGGCAGGAAGATGCTCGCGCCCAGCACGCTGAACATGTTGCCAAAATTCGAACTGGCGCTCATCTTGATGTACTTGATGATGTTGCCGAACACCCGACGGCCTTCCAGCACGCCTTCCTCCAGCACCAGCAGGTTCTTTTCCAGCAAGATGATGTCGGCGGATTCCTTGGCGATGTCCACGGCGGTATCCACCGATATGCCCACATCCGCGGCCTTGAGTGCTGGACCGTCGTTGATGCCGTCGCCGAGGAACCCCACGACATGACTCCGGGCGTGCAGCGCCTGGATCACACGCGCCTTCTGCCCGGGAGACAGCTTGGCAAATACCGCGGCGCCTTCGACCACCTCTGCCAGCGCTTCGTCGCTCATCTCCTCGACGTGGGCGCCCAGAATGATATGTTCAACCTCGAGACCCACTTCGGCGCAGATTTTGCGTGTGACCGCGTCGTTGTCGCCGGTGAGCACTTTCACCTGAACCCCATGCTCTCGCAGCTTGGCGATGGCCTGACCGGCAGTATCCTTGGGCGGATCCAGAAACGCGATATAGCCGATCAGCACCATGTCGCACTCGTCCGCCACGTTGTAGGTACGCTTCGGCTCGACGATTTCCTTGTACGCCACAGCGATTACCCGGAAGCCGTCCCGGTTCAGGGCCAGGGTCACATCCTGCAGCCGCACCAGATCCGCCGGTGCCAGCGGCTTACGGTGGCCATCCACCTCCGCACGTGAGCAGATACTGAAAATCTCCTCCACCGCACCCTTGCAGATCAGCAGATGGCGTTCGTGCTCTTCTTCCACAATCACCGACATGCGGCGGCGCTGGAAGTCGAAGGGGATTTCGTCCACCTTGCGGTAGTTGACTTCGGGATGCAGGTCGGCATACATCTCGACTTTTTCCAGAATCGCCACATCCAGCAGATTGCGCAAGCCGGACTGGTAGTAGCTGTTGAGGAACGCCAGCTCCAGAACCTGTTCATTGTCGTTGCCGTTCAGGTCAACGTGCTTTTCCAGGAACACCTTGTCCTGGGTGAGCGTACCGGTCTTGTCGGTGCATAGCACATCCATGGCGCCGAAGTTCTGGATGGAGCTCAAGCGCTTGACGATGACTTTATGGCGCGACATCACCAGCGCGCCTTTGGCAAGATTGGCGCTGAGGATCACCGTCAGCATCTCCGGCGTCAGCCCCACGGCCACCGCAAGTGCGAACAGGAAGGCATTGCCCCAATCACCCTTGGTAAGTCCGGCCGCGATAAATACGAGAGGCACCATCACCAGCATGAAACGGAACATGAGCATCACGAAGCGGCGGATGCCCTTGTCGAAACTGGTCTGAACGCGCTCTCCCATGACCGACTTGGCCAGCGAGCCGAAATAGGTATCCCCGCCTGTCATCACTGTCAGGGCGATGGCGGTGCCGCTGATTACATTGGTTCCCATGAAACACAGGTTGTTCATCTCCAGGGGATTGCCGCTGGCCTGCTCGACGGCCGCCGCAAATTTCTCGACGGGCATGGACTCCCCGGTAAGCGCCGATTGGTTGATGAACAGGTCTTTGGCGGAGAGCAGTCGCAGGTCGGCGGGAATCATGTCGCCGGCGGAAAGCTGCACCAGATCACCCGGCACCAGCGCCTCGATGGGCACCTGTTTACGCACTGCGCGGTAATTTGCTTGCGGAATCCCGGTATCTCCGCTTTCGGATTCCGGCTGGGTGTCATCCAGCGCTTCACGCCGCAAAACCGTGGCCGTCGTGGTGACCATGGCCCGGAGTTTCTCGGCCGCCGTATTGGAACGTGCCTCCTGAATCCAGGTCAGTGCAACGGAAAGCACGACCATGGAGGAAATTATGATGCCGCCATCGAGATTATTCG
>JBOIAY010000103.1:0-4794 GCA_050739255.1 Gammaproteobacteria bacterium | reverse complement strand
CTACCTGATAGCCCCAGTTGCGGAACGCGCCCTCTGTGAACTTCATGATGTTGCCCTTGTGCACCAGCGTCACCGATACCCGGTCGTTGTCTATGGCATAGCGGATGGCCTTGCGCACCAGCCGCTGTGAGCCTTCTTTCGACACTGGCTTGATGCCAATGCCGGAGCTGTTGGGGAAACGGATACCGGTCACGCCCATCTGCTGCTGCAGGAAGGTGATAACCTTGTGCACTTCAGGCGTACCCGCAGCCCATTCGATACCGGCGTAGATGTCTTCGGTGTTCTCACGGAACACGATCATGTCGGTGAGTCCTGAATCCTTCATGGGTGTGGACACACCGGGGAAATAGCGGATGGGCCGCACACAGGCATAAAGATCAAGACTTTGACGGATGGCCACGTTGAGCGAACGGATACCGCCACCCACAGGCGTGCCCAGCGGTCCCTTGATGGAAACGACATATTCGCGCATGGCCTGCAAAGTTTCGTCCGGCAGGTAACTATCCTTACCGTATTTCTTTACGGCCTGTTCGCCGGCATAAATCTCCATCCAGGCAACCTTGCGCTTGCCGCCGTAGGCTTTCTGGACGGCGGCTTCCACAACCTTTTTCATCACCGGCGTCACATCCACACCGATGCCGTCGCCGATTATATAAGGAATGATGGGCTGGTCCGGTACCTTGATACTGAAATCCGTGTTGACGGTGATGGTTGCACCACCAGGTGGCGGTACGATTTTGTCGAATTTCATCACTGAAGCCTCGTTGAAATAATATGAAAGGGCACTTTGAAGACTCTGTTCGTGCTGAGTACGCCAAAAAATACAACCCCGCTATTTTCTTGCTTTCCTCGCCACAATCCGCATGGCCATTTCCAGCGCCTGTTCGTAGTTGAGGCGTGGGTCCACCTGGGATTTATAGGCGCGCTCCAGATCGGTGTCGGTGAGACCACGCGCACCGCCGGTGCACTCCGTCACGTCGTCGCCGGTGAGCTCGAAGTGCACACCGGCCAGGATGCTGCCCAGTTGTTCGTGCAATACGAAGGCCGTTTCCAGTTCATCAAGGATGTTCTCGAAGCGCCGGGTCTTGAGGCCGCTGGTGGTGGTTTCGGTGTAGCCGTGCATGGGGTCGCAAATCCACAGCACCTGCCTGTTGTTTTTGCGGATGGCTTCAACCAATGCTGGTAATTTCGCACGGATGTGTTTCGTGCCGAAGCGGTGGATCAGCGTGAGCCTGCCAAGTTCATTATCCGGATTCAGTGCCGCACAAAGTTCCAGCAAGTGTTCCGCACGCATGTCAGGACCGACTTTCACGGCGACGGGATTGGCGATACCTCGGAAATATTCGACGTGGGCGCCGCTCACATCGGCGGTCCGCATGCCGATCCAGGGAAAATGTGTCGCCAAGTTGTACCAACGGCCGTTTTCCGCCACGAAACCGGTCTGGGCTTGCTCATATAGAAGGTGCAGACCTTCATGGCTGGTGAAGAAGTCAATACTGCCGCTTTCGGACAATGGCTGGCCGGAGATGGTCTCCATGAAATTCAGCGTGTCCACGATGGATTGCATGATGCGCCGGTACTCCGCTTCCAGCGGTGAATTGCGCACGAAATCCAGGTCCCAGTATTCCGGGTGGTGGAGGTCGGCGAAGCCCCCATCCACCAGAGCGCGGACGTAATTCAGCGTGAGCCCCGCGTGCTCATAGCCGCGCAGCATGAGGGTCGGATCGGCGGCGCGTTCGGCGGCGCTGAAACCAGCGTGGTTGATGATGTCGCCACGATAGCTCGGCAAGGTGATGCCATCACGGGTCTCGTGTTCGGCGGAACGCGGTTTGGCGTATTGGCCCGCGATACGGCCCACGCGGATGACGCGCTTTTTCAAACCGTGCACCAGCACCAGGCTCATCTGCAGGAGGATCTTCAGTTTATTGGCGATGGGCTCGGCGGTGCAGTCGTCGAAACTCTCGGCGCAATCGCCGCCCTGCAGCACGAAACGCTCGCCGCGTCCGGCTTCAGCCAGTTGCCGGCGCAATTTGTCCACTTCGCCCCAAGTCACCAGTGGCGGCAATTGATGGATTTCCGCCAGCACTTGCGTAACCGCCGCATTATCGGCGTACAGAGGCTGCTGACCGGCCGTATGCGAGTGCCAGCTATCTGGCCGCCATTTTTGCGTGAATTTGTTGTCCATGAGCCGCACATGCTACACGGCGCCCGTAACAGGGGAAAGCACGGGATGCGGCGAGAGTGTCATTTGTGGCAAAATGAGCGTTTTCCCGGTCACTTGCCCTCCTCTTTGAATCGGGCGTGCCCGCATTATTCAATTGACGGGTTACGCTTCGCCGGAACGGCTTTTGTCCGGCAGGGTTTGAACCAACAGGAGTTTGACAATGCATCGAGTTCTCGTACTTGGGGCCGGCAAGATCGGCTCCCTGCTCGCGGGCCTCTTGGCCTCATCCGGCGATTACCAGGTGGATCTGGCTGATGTGAACGGACATGCAGCTCAGGCGGTGGTGTCCGGTCACAAGCTGTCCAATATCAAGGCTCATCAAGTTGATGCACGCAGCAAGGACGCACTGGAAAAACATCTGAAAGCTCACGGCGTGGATGCGGTAATTTCCAGCCTTCCCTACTTCTGCAATCCGCCGGTGGCGGAAGTGGCGCGCAAGTGCAGCTTGCACTATTTTGACTTGACGGAAGACGTTGAAGTCACCCGCGCCGTTACCAAAATCGCGGCCGGCGCCGGTACTGTATTCGCGCCGCAATGCGGTCTCGCGCCGGGTTTCATCAGCATCGCCGGCAATGAACTCATGTGTCACTTTGACGAAGTGCGCGATGTGAAATTGCGCGTCGGGGCCCTGCCCCAGAACCCAGGCAACATGACTAAATACTCGCTCACCTGGTCCTCGGATGGCGTCATCAATGAGTACGGCAATCTTTGCTACGGCATCATCAACAGCAAACCCACCGTGCTGATGCCGCTGGAAGGTATGGAGACCATCCAGTTGGAAGGCAGGTCGTACGAGGCCTTCGACACCTCTGGCGGCCTGGGCTCGCTTGCGGAAACCTGGCAAGGCAAAGTACGCAATCTCACCTACAAGACCATGCGTTATCCCGGCCATTGCGAGATCATGCGCGTGCTCATGAATGATCTGCGCCTGAACGAGCACCGTGACGAACTCAAGACCATCATGGAGCGCGCCGTACCGCGCACTGTGCAGGACGTGGTACTGGTATATGTTTCGGTAACCGGTATGCAGCACGGCAAGTTCATGGAAGAAAATTACGTGAACGCCATCTACCCGCAGGAGATCGCCGGCAAACTGTGGTCCGCCATCCAGGTCACTACCAGCGCCGGCGTGTGCGCGGTGGTGGATCTGGTCCTGAAGAAACCGGCTGTGTACAAAGGCTTGATCAAGCAGGAACAGTTCAAGCTGGCGGACATACTGGCCAACCGTTTCGGCAAAGCCTATGCCCAGGCTGAAACCGCAGAACTGTCCGCGCGGCTTGTGCGCACCGGTGAAGCCGTCAAACAGTTCGTAGTCTGAGGTATCGGCAATGGCGAAAGCAAGCGTAACTTCGATTCTCCAATCACTCGGGCTGGCAAAGACCAACGCCGGTGTCTGGACCAGGACCGGCGGCTGGCGCAAGACCCGTGGTGCGGAAGTGCTCGAATCCATCAATCCCGCTACTGGAAAAGTTATCGCCCGCGTCACCTGCGCCACCGAAGCCGATTATGATCAGATTATCCTCGATGCACAGAAAACCTTCGAAGCTTGGCGTGAGGTACCGGCGCCTAAGCGTGGCGAAGCCGTGCGTCTGATCGCCGAGGCCCTGCGCAAGCAGAAGGACGCGCTGGGTAGCCTCGTATCGCTGGAAATGGGCAAGATCAAGGCGGAAGGCGATGGCGAAGTGCAGGAGATGATAGACATTGCCGATTTCGCGGTGGGCCAGTCGCGCATGCTGTACGGCAACACCATGCACTCGGAGCGGCTGTATCACCGCATGTATGAGCAGTGGCATCCCTACGGCGTGGTTGGCGTCATCACCGCATTTAATTTTCCTGTCGCGGTGTGGTCCTGGAATGCATTCCTGTCCGCCATCTGCGGCAACGCCACGGTCTGGAAACCTTCGCCGCGCACGCCACTGTGCGCCATCGCCGTGCAGAACATCTGCAACAAGGTGCTGAAGAAACGCGGCTATCCGGCCATCTTCTCGATGTTCGTGGACAAGGGCGTCAAGCTCGCGGAAAGATTCGCCAGGGACCCGCGCGTGGCACTGATTTCCTTCACCGGCTCAACAGCCATCGGCTGCAAAGTGGGCGAAATGGTGGCCACGCGTATGGGCCGAGCTCTGCTGGAGCTGGGCGGCAACAATGCCATCATCGTGGACGAAACCGCCGACCTGAAGCTGGTGGTTCCGGCCGTGGTGTTCGGCGCTGTGGGTACCGCCGGCCAGCGCTGCACCAGCACCCGCCGGCTCATTGTGCACGAGAGCATCGTGGACAATCTGGTGGATAAATTGGCGCATGCGTACAAACAGGTGCGTATCGGCGATCCGCTGGCGGAAGGCACGCTCATGGGGCCGTTGTGCAGCGAGGATGCGGTGAAGCGTTATCGCGCGGCCATCGGTGCGATCAGAAAAGCTGGCGGCAAGATCATTTACGGCGGCAAGCTGCTGACTCGCCCCGGCTATTTTGTGGAACCCACCATCGTGCGCGCGGAAAATGACTTAGACATCATCAAGACTGAAACGTTTGGCCCGATTCTGTACATCATGTCATTCCAGAATCTGAAAGAA
>JBOIAY010000102.1:0-13609 GCA_050739255.1 Gammaproteobacteria bacterium | reverse complement strand
GTCCCCAAGCGTCGCGCCCAGACTGTTATGGATTTCGGCGGATCCGGGATCAAGTTTCAATGCGGCTTCGAAACAGACCAGGGCTTTGCGCACAGCGCCGGCTTCGCGCAAGGCCAGACCCACACTCTGGAGTCTTGTGGCGTCACCGGCTGCAAGTTCACCTGCGCGATCGTATGCTTGTACTGCCTCGGCATCGCGAACCAATTCGTGCAGCGCCTGGCCACGACTCAGCCAAACTTGATAATGCTGTGCGTCAATTTCAATCGCGTGTTCATAGCTCGTCAGGGCTTCTGCGTACCCGCCGCTCGCGGCTTGGGTCAGCCCCAGATTCAGATACGCCTCCGCATAATCCGGCTTGAGCACCAACGCCTCGCGGTAACAAGTCTCGGCTTGCGCATGCCGGCCCAGCTCCTTGTACACGCCGCCCAGATTGAGGCGGTACAGCGGGCTGCCGGGACCCAGGTCAATGGAATGCCGCAGCAGATCCAATGCGGCTTCGTCGTGACCGGTCTGGTGTGCCAGCAAGCCGAGAAAATGCGTGGCGTCGGCGTGGTTCGGCGACTGCCGCAGCACTTCCCGATAACGTGTTTCGGCGTCGGCAAAATCACCGCGCTGGTGCGCGGCAACCGCTTCCTGCATGAGTGTTTGCGGATCAAAGGCCATAGCCGAAGTACTCGCACCACGGCCGCAACTGCGGAAAGTACGGTTCCAGATACCTCGCATAGCGGCGCCAGCGGTCGTGGGCGCCGTGGTACAGTGGTTGGGTCACTTGGGCATAGCTGGCACTGTTGATACGTCCGCGTGCGGCGGCATAAACGGTATGCTCCAGCAACGCAACTGACCAAGTCAGCCCCAGGAAGGTGGTGAGACTGCGTAATTCAGGCTCTGGCTGAGCCAGCAAGTCCTCGTAGCGTAGCTGTCTATAGTTAAGCGGTAATACATTTACATATTGGCGCCACAAGGCCATGACTTCGCAGTACAAGGCTACCGTTTCAGCCAACCCTGTGAAGTGTGTGGTACCGGAGTTGAGTTCGAAATTGGTCATGAAACAGGACAAAACTACATCACAGGGATGGCGCGTCATAAACACGATGCTCGCATTTGGAAAAACTCGCTGAATCAGTCCGAGATGTACCGTCATGAACGGCGACTTGTCCAGCAAACGTCTGGTGCCCGGTGCTTTCTCACCCGCAGCTTCAAGATAATCCCGCCTCAACGCCGCACGCTCGCTGTCTCGCAGCTCCCGCAAGGCCTCGGGATAGCCGCTCGTTGACCGCGCCAGACGGTTAACCATGGCATGAACCGTAGGGCGCTCTTCCAAGACCATCAGATCTGGATGGCTGCCGAGCATGCTGTCGAGCAATGTGGTACCAGAACGCGGGAACCCAACCAGGAAGATTGGGAGGATCGAATCATCAGTGGGCAATTCTCGCCAGTTCGCGACCCATTCGGGCGTGAATCCGGTGCGCAACACCTGGATCGTCGTCATAAACCTTTGGCCGTCCGCCAGCATCTGGGGTAGGAGCTCACGCGCCAGATTGTTGGCACGCTGGCTATGCTCGAACGCGCCAGCGGTGTCCTCCAGCGCGTCGGCACACAGGGCCAGCTCGTATTCCACATCACGCCTCAGCATAGGCGTGCCGGCCTGCTGCAGGCCGGCGAGCGTAGCGCGCGCCGCCTCATACTCGCCCTGGCGGCGTTGGCAGCGACCCAGCACCAGTCGCAGCGTCACATCCTCGGGCCGATCAGTCAATCCGGATTGCGCAAGCCGCAGGGCCTCTTCCAAGCGATTATTGCGCTCGTACAACAGCGCAAGATTGCCGCGGGCACCGGGGTGTCCGGGCACGAGTTGTAGCACGTGTCGAAAACACGTTTCCGCGGCACGCGAATCACCGCGCTGCAGGAAAATAGCACCCTGGATATCCAGCAACGCTGGGGCTTGTGGTTGCACTGCGAGGCCCGCCTGTACCGCGCTTTCTGCCTCCGCGAGTCGGCCTGCGTATAACAGCATCGAAGCACTGGCCACATGCATCTCGACACTTTGCGGTTCAAGCCGCAGGGCCCGCTCAATGCAGGCGAGTCCCTCCGTCAATTTTCCCTCGTCAGCAAATATCCGGGCTAGCATATGTAGTGCTCGGCTGTACCGCGGCTCAGACACCAGTATCCTGCGACAAACAGCGGCGGCCTCAGGAAAACGGTCAGCCGCGAATAACTCTAATGCCTGTTGGAAACTCACCGCTGCATGTGTTTCCTTTTCAGCCGGCTCTGTCATGGAAAGCTTACCCCCACAAGTCTGCTTATTATGAAGACATGAAACATGGCCAGATTGCCGTAAGGCTCTTGATAATCCGGCACCAGCTTGCGAGCGCGTTCAAACTGTATCAACGCTGCGCCGAATTGGCCGCACGCCATCAGGGCCATACCCAGGACATCCAGCCACTAGGCCGATCCGGCTGCGTTCGCCAAGGCGGCGCGGGCGAGGTTTTCGGCTTCTGCGAGCCGCCAGGATTCAAGCAAAGACTGCGCCAAACGATAGCTCGCCCCCAAGTCTCTGGGATATTGGTCTGTGGCTTGAATATCCGGCGCAGCCTCGTCAGGCGGCTGCGTCTTGTCCGATCTCTGCACCGATTTTCACCCTCGATGTTGCAATCCCATTTAGCTCATTACAATAAAGCTCATTCCTATCATGGGCTTGCACAATTATATTCATGTAAACCCACATTGATAACTGTTGTACAATCACAACGCACATATTGAAATCTTAGGCTATTATTAGCAGCAGTGCTAAATGACGGGAAATAGTCATCGAATCGATGGAAATGCTGGATGAATACAATTCCGGCCGTAAAGCTCACTGTATTCTTTCGGCAACACATGCCATGAATGCCCGCTGATCAGACTGAGACCTAATCACCAAACCTAGATTGTCAGGAGAAACCAAAATGTCCAATCGCAATCTGCTGAAACACGCTGTCCGATCCGCGCTAGCTTGTGGTGTCGCCTCCTCCATGATTGCCGGTCCGGCCGCCCTGGCCCAGGACCAAAACGCCAATGCCAATACCGCGGCCCAGCTTGGCAAGATCGAGGTCACGGGCACGCGGATCAAGCGCACCAGCATCGAACAGGCACAACCCATCGAGATCATCACCGCGCAGCAAATCAAGGCCACGGGCCTGTCCACCATCGGCCAAATCCTGCAGCGTCTTACTTCCACGGGCGGTGCTCTCAACACCCTGGCCAATGACGGCGGCAACTTTACGTATAGCGGCGGTGGCCAGACCAACGTGGATCTGCGAAACCTGGGCGCGAGCCGCGTGCTGGTGCTGGTAAACGGCAAACGCTGGGTCACGGGCCTGGATGGCACGGTGGACCTCAATACCATTCCTACCGCCATCATTGACCATATCGAAATCCTGCAGGACGGCGCTTCGGCAATTTACGGCTCGGACGCCATCGCCGGTGTCGTCAACATCATCACGATACAGAATTTCACCGGCACCGAAGCCAACGCGTATGTGGGCATGTATGACGGCCGTGGGGACGGCGGTGGCTGGGACGGCAAAACCCAGAGCTACGATTTCACCACCGGCACGGGGAATGACCACAGCAATATGGTGTTCAGCATGTCATACACGCAACAGGATCCTATTGCAGCCAGCAACCGCACCATCTCCAAGGAGCCGACCTTCGGCACCGGCCAGACGCGCGGCAGTTCGGCCACGCCCCAGGGGCGCTTTGTATTCGTCCCGCCTACCAACAGCACGCCCATGGATCCGAACAACGGACCGGCCGCATCCACCGGGTTGACCTCAACCCAGTGCCCGACCACCAACTTTGGTTCAGCGACCAGCCCGAACTATGAACCCTTCTGCGATCTGACATTGATCCCCGGCCAGCCGGGCACGGCGGCGAATCAGTTCGCGCCTTTCACGCAGCAAGACCGCTTTAATTATGCCCCGTACAACTACGTGCTGACGCCCGAGGAGCGTTACAGCGGGTACGTGGCGGGACATTCGGACCTGGCCGATAACCTCACCTTCAGCGCCGACATGGTGTACAGCCACCGCAATTCCACCCAGCAGGCCGGACCTACGCCGCTGTTCTTCGCCTCCACCAGCATCATCACGGACATCCCCGCAAACCAGAAGTACAACCCCTTCGGGTTTGACCTCAACACCCAGACCAACAATCCCATTGGTCCCGGCTACCTGGGACTGCTGGGCCGGCGCGTGGTGGAGGACGGTCCACGCATCTACAACGAGAGTGAGGATACCTTCCGTTTCAACGGCGGCTTCAACGGCTATTTCGATGTTGGCAGTTCAGAATGGGATTGGGATGGGGGCTATATTTTTTCCAAGGATACCGAACTCGACACCAATTATGGCTCCTTCAACGTGCAACAAATCCGCACGGCGATTGGCGATCCTGCCACCTGCGCCGCGACCGCTGGTTGCGTACCCACCAATTTCTTCGGTGGCCAGACCACGCCCATCACGCCGGCGCAACTTGCCTACGGTGCTTACACCCAGCAGAACCAAGATGCAAACAATCAGCGTATCTACTACGCCGACATCAGCAATAGCAACCTCGCCAATCTGCCGGCGGGTCCGTTGGGCTTCGCAGCCGGGTACCAGTATCTTGAGCATGACGGTTTCTTCATCCCGGATTCGGTAGCACAAAACGGGTATGACAGCTTCAACCCGAAAGTGGCGGTGCCGCCTACTTCGGGCCGCGACAGTCAAAACGCGGTGTATGCGGAGTTCGATATTCCGCTGCTCGCCAATCTGCCGGCCGTGAAACTGCTGGATCTGGATGTGGCCTCGCGCTATACCAAGTACAACACCTTCGGCAGCAAGACCACCAGCCGCGCCGGTCTGAAATGGCAGATCAGCAATGACTTCCTGCTGCGCGGCACCTGGTCGCAGGGATTCCGCGCGCCCGACCTTGACTCTCTGTACGCCGGAAACACGCTGCTGTCCTCAACGGTCAGTGATCCCTGCAGCAGCTATTCCACGACCGGCGTATCGGCAACCGTACAACAACGTTGTGCCAACGGTTTTGGCGGTGTGACCCCTGTGCCGACGAGCTACATCCAATCCAATCCCCAGATCAATACGCTGGAAAGCGGCAATCCCAACCTCAAACCCGAGACCTCCATCTCCCGCACCGTGGGCTTCGTGTACAGCCCCGACTGGGCGCCGGGCCTCAACCTCAACATGGATTACTACAACATCCACCTGGAGAACACCATCCAACCCCTGAGCGGTCAGGCAATCATGACCGGTTGCTACGTCGCAGGCGATCTGGGCGACTGCTCCCGCATCGTGCGTGGTCCGGCCGGTGCCATCACGATACTCAATGACAGTGTCACCAACATCGGCGGCACCAAGACCGATGGCTTTGACTTGGGAGGCAGCTATGCCTTGCCGAGCACTTCGGTGGGCGAGTTCAAAGTCGGATTGGACGCCACCTACATTCGCAACTATCAGCTGATATTGCCCAACCCAAGCGGCGGGGCCGTCATCACGCAACTCGCGGGCGTGGAGCGTGGCGGCACGGTGTTCCCCTTCGGTGTACCACACTGGAAAGCCAGGACCTCGTTGCAATGGACCCGGGGTAATTGGCGCGCGGAATGGGATATGCGCTACATCAGCGGCCTGACGGAGTCGTGCTCAGATTCTAACGATGGTACGGCGATCAGTCTCACCAACCTCGGGCTGTGTTCCAATCCGAACGTTGCCAACAACACGCTATCCACCAACTACCTAGGGCAGACCATCTATCACGATGCGCAGGTGAGCTACAATCTGGATCCTGCAAAACTGACGTTCACCTTCGGTATCAGGAATCTGTTCAACAAGGAACCTCCGTCCTCCACGCAGCAGCAGTTGAACAGTTTCGATCCGACGCTGTATGACGTGCCTGGACGGTTCTTTTACTTCCGCGTGGGCTTCAAGTACTGAACCAAACTTGATCGCACAGAGCATGCATCCCGCGGTCCGCAAGGGCCGCGGGATTTTTTATCGGCAACAGAGGGAACGTTTGCTCTGAGATTCAGGTGTAATCGAAGAATTCCACAAACGGCTGCAACTGCGGCAGAACCGGTTGCAGATGTTTTTCGTAATGCCGCCAACGCTCGCGTGCGGATGTATATAGAGGCTGCACCACCTGGTGGTAGCTCGGCGTGTTGATGCGGCGCGTGCGAGCCGTCTCCTGAAACCGCAGCATCCTGCTGTCCCATTCCAGCCTCAGGAATGCGCACAGGCGACGCGCCTCGCTTTCCACATCGTCCACCAGCGTTTCGTAATGGATGAGATGCACCGATTTTCCAAAATGCTGCATGGAATCAGTACCGATCTTCATGACGGCGGTGTAATAGCGCGCCGCATCCTCCAGCGTCAGGAAGTTGCGCATGGCCTCGTTGAGGCCGAACGCGCGCATGAAACATGACAGCACCACGTCACGCGGATCGCGCACCGCGAATATGAAACGCGCACCGGGGAACAGGCGTTTGATAAGCGGCAAAAAAATTGTATTTAGCGGCAGTTTGTCCACGAATATCTTACCGGGCAGCCGCTCCGGCAAAAATTCTGTGACCCGTTTCCAGTACAGTTTGCGATACGGCTCAAGTTCTGTGTCATCCAGCGCCGCAAGTCGCTCAAGTCCGGCATCGGTGGTCACGAAATCCCGCAACAAGTCTTGCAGAGTTTCCTTTTCTTCCAGCACCGAAAGCCGCGGATGCGAAGACAGTATCTGGTCGAGCAGCGTGGTGCCGGAACGCGGGAAGCCGATCAGAAATACCGGGGGCTCATCCGTGAAAACGGCAACACCCGCGTCCGCGTTGATCAACGACGCAAGATGTGTCGCGACGCGCCGCGCCGTTGCCAAAGTGTAAAATCCGGGCCCGGCATCGACTGGCTGACCCGGATTCAGCGCCTGTTTTGCGGCAATGAATGTTTTGAATGCCCGATCATACTCACCGAAACTTTCATAGACCGTTCCAAGACGCGCAAGCGCAAGAGATTGGTTGCGTGACGCCAACGGTTTCTGCAACAGCGTTTCCAACCTGACAGCCGCCTCACGCGGCCGTCCGGCACGCAAGTCCAGTTGTGCCTGGGTAAGGTTGCCCACGGGATCATCGGCATCTTCGCTTAACGCGGTTTGTACCAGTTGCTCCGCCTCTTGCAGACGATTGCCGCTCCCGTACATGGCGGCAAGACTGGACGCGGCCGCGGCAAGCCGCGGACTCAATTCAAGCGCACGCCGGTAAGCCCGCTCCGACTGTTCATGATCGCCGATGTTCTCGTACACTGCGCCCAAGTTCACGTAACTGTCCGGATACCCGGGGCGCAGCTCAATGGCCCGCACGTAAGCCTGGGCGGCTTCCAACCAGCATCCCTGCTTCGAATAGACGTCACCCAAATCGTGATACGCCTGTGCGTCATTGGGACGCAGTTTCGCCGCTTGCAGGAGCGATACGGCAGCCGCCTCCCATTCGCCCTGGTCTTTCTGGCACAAACCCGACAGGTGCAGTGCCTGGGGAAAATCCGGGAGCAGTTTCAGCACACGCAGACAAAGCTGTCCCGCTTCCCGAACATCGCCACGGTTGTAAAGCGCGGCCGCTTCATGCATGAGATGATGAATCTCGTTGACTTGACCGGGTGAAAGCGGTTGCGTCATCCGGCTATCACCGCTTCAATACGCATCATAACGTCTGAGGACATTTTTGGAATCTGGTTCAGGGCAAGCAGATTTTCCTTGAGCTGCTCCAGGCGCGAAGCACCGAGGATCACGCTGCTCACCTGCGGATTCTTGAGACACCAGGCGAGCGCCAGATGTGTCGTGCTAATTCCCAAATCCTGGGCAATCCCTGTCAGTCGCTTCACCGTCTCGATGCGTTTCTGGCCTTCTTCGCTCTCGTGTTTTTTCCTGAGCCATTCGTAGCCCGGAAGATTCATGCGTGAGTCTTTCGGAATTCCGTGATTGTATTTTCCCGTGAGCACTCCGGATGCCAGTGGTGACCAGCTGGTGATTCCCATACCGTAATCGCGGTACAGCGGCGCATATTCACGCTCCACCCGCTCACGATGAAACAGGTTGTACTGGGGCTGCTCCATACTCGGCGGGATCAAGTGCTGCTCCCGCGCCACCCGATGCGCCGTGGCGATCTCCTCGGATGACCACTCCGACGTGCCCCAATACAGCACCTTGCCCTGCTGCACCAGGTTGTGCATGGCGCGCACCGTTTCCTCGATGGGCGTCTCCGGATCGGGCCGGTGGCAGAAATACAGATCCAGATACTCCACTTGCAACCGCTGCAAGGCTTGGTGGCAGGCTTCCACGAGATGCTTGCGCGACAGACCTTTTTGAGTGGGTACAGGATGATCGTAGCTGCCGAAGAACGCCTTGCTGGACACACACCAGGAATCCCGCGGGTAATTGAGATTCTTGAGGGCTTGGCCCATGATGCGCTCCGATTCGCCGTTGGCGTAGGCTTCGGAATTATCGAAATAATTCACGCCCGCGTCATACGCGGTGCGGATGCACTGCTCGGCCAGTTTCTTGTCCACCTGGTTCCTGAACGTGACCCAGGAGCCGAAAGACAGAGCGCTCAGCTTGAGGCCGGCGTTCCCTAATCGCCGATATTCCATTGCCGTCTCCAAATACGAAATCTCATCCATGTTACCGCGCCCGAGGCGCTATAAAAAACGGGGCGGTCGCCCGCCCCGTTTTAATTCGTCAATAGACCCGCAATTAATGCAGGGACGCAAGCTTGACGTGCGTGTGGCCGAGTGCGTGCGCCACGTCGAACATGGCCTGGTTGAGGATCTTGTGCGTGGTCATGTCAGCTTGGGTACTGACATTGGCATTGATGTCTTCCATCACCCGGTTGTGCAGATTATGCGAGAGCGCGTGGTCGAACAGATAACCAGCCCACCATGTGCCGTTCGATGTCGTGCCGGCAGTGACCAGCGTGCGGGCGAGCGCCACACCGTGCAGATCAGCGGGTGCGGCCGGAAGCTTGACACCAGCCTCAGTGGCTCGCTTTAAGCCGTCCTTGACAGCGTAGGTCATGCCGGTGATAAAGGTGTGGACTTCCTGCTTGCCGTATTGTTTTTGGAGCTTGGCGACTTCCGCGTTCACGGTCTTTTCACCGAGCATGGACACCAGGGCCTTCGGGAAGCTGAAGTTCTCGGCGCCGCCGCCGGCCTTGACCAGCGCCGCGGTGACGCTCAGTGCCGGAGCGCCGCTGTAAATCGGCCCGCCGAACATGTTGGTGCCGGACGCGGCCTGCGCCGCCGTGCTGTTGCTCCAGTTTTGGGCAAACGCTCCACCAGCCATCAACATGGCCACAGCACCTATTGTCGCAAGTTTTATTACGTGTCTGTTCATAACATTAATCTCCTTCGTTTGTTAAACACACTGCGCGTATGCGCAGAATCATTCGGCCGTCCCGCTTGTGACTCGTTTGAGCCGTGCGAGAAAGCCGCTTTCCGGATGCAAGGCATCGAGAACCTGTAGGGCATGCTGCGAGAGCAAGCCGTGAAAATCTTCGCCCAGCTCATCGGCCACAGTGGCCAACGCCAGACTCTGGCGGATATAGGACGCGGCCAGCTCCACGATCAGTCGTTGCTCAGTGGCCACTGCCAGTGCATCCGTGGCGGAAACCTCACCCGCCAACATGTGCTTGTCATCCGCCACTACCACGAGCCAGCGCACACCTGCGCCCGGCGCCAGACAACAACGGTGGATGCCGCCCTGGCAACTACCACATTCCGCAGCGCAGGCTTGCATGCACAAGGTGGTGATGGCAACGCCGCGTTCGCGTGCCTCCCGCAGCGGCTGGGCGAGCCGTGCAGCTTCGGCCGGCTGAATGGCGATGAGCAGTGTGGTGCTCGCGGCGTCAATGTCTGCGCGCGCCTGTTCCATCAGCTCGTCGTAGCCTTGCAAATTGAACACTGGGGTTGCTTCCGCCGTTTGCTCCAGTGCCACCAGGACTTTACGCACCGCCGTCAAGGTGCGCCGGTGTTCTTTTTCAAGCCGCTGCACCATTCGCTCCGGAAGCGTAGCGACATAGCGCACGCCGTCTCGTGTGTCGAGTCGCCGCGCCGCGCCGCGCAGGACCAGTTTTTCCAATACGGGATAGACATTCGCACGCGGGAGACCCGAGTTCTTGGCGACTTCATAGCCATTGCACGTACCAGCCCCAACAAGGCTCACATAGGCCCGGGCTTCGTATTCGCTGAAGCCGAGTTCCTGCAATAAGCTGTGGATATCCATGTGAAGACCAATAGTAGTTGTTACGCAAACTACTATAAACCTAATCAAGCGAAAATCAAGCCTTTGATGGTTTTGGCTCCCCGATGAGGCCCCAGGCCAAGATCAGCCGTACAAGCCTATGATCCGCCGCCGTTTAAGTCAGACAGTGGCGGCAGTCCTACTTTTCCCTTAAAAAGGCCGGCATGCCGCAGGGATGGGGGAGCGGCACACCAGCACGGGCCCGGGCATGGGGGATGCCCGGCCGGCCCCGGAAGGAAGAAACGGGGCCGGTTATCGCGCACCGGGGAAGTGCGCTTTTTAACCGCGCTTCAGAAACTCCAGGCCAGTGTCACCATGTTTTCACCAATGTTGTCGCCGCGCGTACCGCCGTTGGAGATGTGCCGGACGGCCAAGGCCCAGTGACCGTGGTGGTACCCAAAGGTGGTGATGAACTGATACTGGCTGGTCAAGGTACTGGTCTGATGGGTGATAAGCGCCGGGCCGAATCCAGCAAACAGATTCTTATCCACGATTTCGTACTGCACGCCCAGCCAACTGGTGTCCCGGTCAATACTGTGGGAAATGTTGCCAGCGCTAAAGTCCCAGTGCGTGTGTTCGGGCCGGTAATCAAGGATCAGGACCCGCCCCCGCTGGCCATCGTGCATGCCGGTGTAACCGACACTGATACTGGTTTGAGCGAATGCGGTAAACGGAAGACACAACAAAATCAAGACAAAAAGGTAGCGTTTCATGACACCCTCCATAACGTGAGTGGCTTGCGGGTGTGATGTCGGTACGCTCAGGGACGAGGCCTATATCAATAAGGTCAGGCTTGGCCTCCACTGCAAGCGGGGTTCCTGTGGCAAGGTGCGGATAGACACGAGCGAGCTCATTAGTAGTTGTAACAGCAACTACTATATATCTTTATAGACAGAAATCAAGTCCACCAGGGGTCTAGCTAACTGGCCGACGGTCAGTACGACTGCGGGGGTGCTAACTTGATCGCGCTTACGCTACAGTCCCAATGCACAGATGGTTTGCAAACTTCCGGAATCACCATGAATAACGCCCTGGCCCAGCACTATCCCGCCCATCTGGAGACGGTTAAAAAGCGTTTCGGCATGGCCTTGGCGGCAGCTGGGTTCGACGCAGTGGCGGTATTCGCCGGTGGACCCCACACCCTGTTCCTGGATGACATGGATTACCCCTTCCGGGTCAATCCGCACTTCAAGAACTGGCTGCCACTCAGCCAGGCACACGATTCGTTCGTGGCCTATGTCCCCGGCCTGAAGCCGGTGCTGGTGTACTGCCAGCCGGAGGATTACTGGTATCTGCCGCCGGCGCCGCCGTCGGGTTACTGGACGGACTACTTTGACATCCGCGTCATCAAGCGCCCGGAAGACGCACCCGGCGCGCTGCCGATTGCGCGCCGCTGTGTGTTCCTGGGCGAATGGCAAGAACGTTTCAAGAACTGGGGCTTCGCCGACGTGAATCCCGAGGCGCTGCTCAATCCACTGCATTACACCCGCGCCGCCAAGACCGAATACGAACTGGAATGCATGCGCCAGGCCAATGCGCTCAGCGCCAAGGGTCATCGCGCCGCCGAACAGGCGTTCCGCGCTGGCGCCAGCGAATTCGAAATCCACAGCGCATTCTGTGCCGCCTGCGGCCAGACCGACAACGAGATGCCCTACGGCGCCATCATCGCGCTCAACGAACACGCCGCGACGCTGCATTATCAATACTGGAATACTGAAAAACCCGCACAGCGTCATTCATTCCTGATTGACGCTGCGGCACAGGTGAATGGTTACGCATCCGACGTAACCCGCACCTACTCAGCCGGACACGATGAATTCCAGACGTTGATTGATGCGCTCGACAAGGAACAGCAAGTGCTCTGCAAACAGGTGAAACCGGAGGTGGATTTCAAGACCTTGCACATGCAAGCCCATCACGCCATCGCGCGATTGCTGAATCAATTCGATTTTGTGCGGCTACCCCCGGATGCCATCGTGGAGAAGCAGATCAGCAATGCTTTTCTACCCCACGGCCTGGGTCACCTGCTTGGCCTGCAGGTGCATGACGTCGGCGGCTTCATGGTGAACCCACGCGGCGACGCCATTCCAAAACCCGACGGCCATCCGTATCTGCGCAACACGCGGGTGCTGAAGGAAAACTTCGTGACCACCATTGAGCCGGGTCTGTATTTCATTCCCGCACTGCTGGCCAAACTGAAAGCCGGCGAACACAGCCGCCACGTGAACTGGGTCAAAGTGGATGAATTCCGCAAATACGGCGGCATCCGCATCGAGGACAACGTGGTGGCCCACGCCGCGGGTCCGGAAAACATGACCCGCGACGCCTTCAAAATGGCTTGATTTACTTTCTGCCCCCCTCTTTCCAGAGGGAGAAGGTAAGATGAGGGAGGCTTTTTACAGTGGTTCTAGCAGCTTGTTGAAAAAAGCCCTGAATGCCTCGCAATCCTGCTACGCATTCAGGTCCAGGGTGGGCATCCTGTTTACCCGCCCGGTGCAATACACTGAACCCGTGGCCTTTTTCAAACGAAAAACCGAAAATGTGATATCCAGTTTTCTCCATTTTTTCAATCAGTCAGACTGATTGAAAAATGCGGGTACTTGCCGCCTCCGCTATCCCTGCTGCGCCGGCAAACCCAAGCTTCACATCCTGTGGAGCCGCGCGGAGCGACACTCCGCGCCCCTGCGCCCGGTTAGCAGGTTGTTTTTCAACAAACTGCTAGTACGCGCCTTCCGAATCCGGAGTCGTCATCGACGCCGCGCAGGTTTCCTCGACGAGTGAACCCACTGCGCACAAAGATTGCATGTCACTGGGCGGGACATACGGCTGACGGTACAGTGTCTGGGTCTCCTCCATGTACATCCATTTTGCGGGATAAACGCCCGCGATATAAGGCGACGGACCGACCCAATGACTGTGCGCGTCCGGGTACCGAGGGGGAACGCCGCAATGGTTGCTGAGTCGCGGTGAAATATATTGCTCAATCTCGGCTGCGGAGACCGTAGTGGATGAGCCGTCCGCATAGACAATCTGCATGCCATTCAAGCGCACGCAGCCCAGACCGTTCCCCGGTGGAATAGACCAAACAACATTCGCGTTCACCAAAGTCTGTTTCGCCCCCGGCGCGAACGGCCCAGTGGCGACCAGTTGCTTGATTACCGGCTGACCGTTCGAGTCCAGAACTGGCCCAGACCGTGTGAAAACACAAATTCAATTTCCTACCGGCATTAGCCGATGCAGGTGGCGTGATGCGGCGAGCGGGATTTTTAAAATGTGACGGCCACGGAGTATGGATCGGCTTGCCGAATAA
>JBOIAY010000101.1:0-2967 GCA_050739255.1 Gammaproteobacteria bacterium | reverse complement strand
TGGGCCTGGATCCTGCAAAACCCATTCCCAAAGGTACCCGCATCCAACAATCCAGGCGCGCGCGACGTATGCGCCAGCGCCTCGGCCGGCTGCACGCCCGCATCAAGGCTACCCGTGTCAACGCCCTACATCGGTTCACCCATCATGTGGTCCAGAGGTTCGGTCGTATCGGCATCGAGGACCTGAGCGTCAAGGGGATGGTGCGCGGCATGGGCCGGCGCGCTTTCCGGCGCAGCGTATCGGACGCGGCTTTGGGTGAGTTGCGCCGGCAACTGGAGTACAAGGCCCGCTGGCACGGCTGCACCGTGATTGCGGTCGGCCGTTTCTATCCAAGCAGCAAGCGCTGCTTCGAATGCGGCGCCGTGAAACCGGACCTGAAATTAAGCGAGCGGACCTGGAGCTGTCCGCAGTGTCAAACATTGCATGACCGCGATCTGAACGCGGCCAAAAACATCGAGACCGAAGCCCAACGGCTTTTGGCCGAGACTACCGCGAGGAACGCGGGATGTGATGCGCGGGGAGCGGCTAAAGGCAGGACTGCGGAGATCGTTCCGCTGATTCAGCCCTCCGTGATGAACCGCGAACTTGTCAAAAGCCTAGCCGTTACGTTAAAGTGTTGACGAGTTTGCACCGAAAACCAGAATTGAAAACGCCCGGCAACCTTTCGGTTACCGGGCGCTATTATATCAACAGCATCAATGCTGATGCTTTTCTTTGTGGCTGTGGTCGGGATCACGCGACAAGCGGTCCACCACTATAGCTATTACGGCATATATGCCGAATAGCTATTACGGCATATATGCCGAACAAAACCAAAGCGAATGTTCCGTACGTCATGTATTTTCCCTCCGCAACCATATCGCGATGCCGTAAAAGCCTACGGCTGCCAACACCGCGAAGACCATGGACTTTGTATCCACATGCCCAGTTCCAAGAAACCACTGCAACAGAAGACCGCCAATCAACATCGTACCGATGTTTTCGCCAGACCTCGCTACAGTTTCTCTCTGGGCCTTATGCAGGCCTCATCCACGCCAAATTACCTTCAATCATATCGGCGCTCTCTTTCCCACCTTTTGGTGGGGCCATTGAAATACATGGCTCTGAGCACCTTTCTGTCCCTCTTGGGAATCAAAAGATCCCCAGAGGGCCATGCGGTTTACCCTATTCGCGTTTACACGCCAAGCCGGGCCAAGCTTCTGTGCGTCTTCAGTATATCACAGGAAAATTGAATGGAATATCAATACCTTAACGGAACGACTAGGTCAAAAGCCAAACCGTTCCGCGACCGGGATGCCGAAATTGCGGTATGCGGGATTCTTGTAGAAATTGACCTGGATTCCGTCCGCCGCCGGGATTCTGGTGGGTTTGATCGCGAAAAACTTCTTTTGCAAGGATAACTTTTCTTACCTGCTGATTAGTAAGAAGTTTTACCATCAATCGGACTATTTTACACACTTTAACGTAACGGCTAGGTCAAAAGCCACGCCGTGGCGGGTTCACGTGCGCGACGCCGGGAGCGGCGACGCATGGGGACATGATGGGATTCCGAATGAGCCATGGTCAAACCCAACAAGCACGTGCTGGGAATGCCGCGGGAGGTGGACCGTAACACCGGCCTGATGCGCGGCGTGCGCCAGCTACACTCACCCCACTGCGACGCGCGGCCCGCCGGGATGATGATTGATCTGCTGGTGCTCCACGGCATCAGTTTGCCGCCGGGCGAGTTTGGCGGTGCCTGGATCGAACACCTGTTCCTGGGTACATTGCCGGCAGACGCCCATCCGTATTTCGCCAGCATCGTCTCACTGCGGGTGTCGCCGCATCTGCTCATCCGGCGCGACGGCGAACTCGTGCAGTTCGTGCCATTTCATCGCCGCGCTTGGCACGCGGGCGCATCCCGTTACACCGGCCGGGACGCCTGCAATGATTTCTCCATCGGCATAGAACTGGAAGGCTGTGACGACGTACCGTATTCACCCGCACAGTACACCGAACTTGCGACGGTGACCCGCGCGCTCGTGGACACCTATCCCGACATCGTACCCGACCGCATTGTGGGCCATTCCGACATCGCACCGGGGCGCAAGACTGATCCGGGGCCGGCGTTTGACTGGGCAGGATTTCGCGCCCGGCTTGCCTAATGCCGCACAGATCGCTTTACTACGCAGCATGAGTTTCCTCGCCCTCCTAATCAGCCTGTTGCTGGATCTGGCGCTGCGCCATCTGGAATACCTGCGCGGACCGCGCTGGTTCCGGGCGTATTTTGAAAGTCTGGGGTTGCTTGGCCGCAGCACCAGTTTCTGGCGCGCCACATTTGGCGCGCTGGTGGTGGTACTGGTGCCCACCCTGGCGGTGCTGTTCGTCGGACATTTGCTGGATCACCTCTGGGGCATTTTTGGTTTCGTGTTCGCCGTGCTGATACTGTTGTTTACCCTGGGACCCAGGGATCTGGATACCCAAGTCGAAGCATATATGGACGCGACCCAATCTGGTGATAGCGACCAGGCCGACGCACTGGCACGTGAACTGTTCAGGGGTGAATCGCCTTCCGATCCCGCGACGCGCACGCAGGCAATTACCCGCCTGGTGCTGTCCGAGGCCAACGACCGGCTGTTTGGTATTTTATTTTGGTTCGCGGTGCTGGGGCCAGCTGGCGCAGTATTGTTTCGCAGCACGGATTTCCTGCGGCGTTTGCCGCCCGAGGAAGTGCGTTCGGCTGAATTCGTATCCGCCGTGGGCCGTCTGCATGGCGTGCTTGCCTGGATTCCCGCGCATCTCGCTGCAATCGGATATGCGCTCGCCGGCAGTTTTGAAGATGCAGTGTCGGAGCTTAAGGCCTTCTACGGCAACTCCACGCTGCGTTTCTTCCAAGTAGATGAGGAGGTGCTGGTGTGTACAGGCTTGGGGGCATTGCGCGCCAGCGCCGAAGAATCCGGCACGACGCGACTGCGTTCCGCGCTCCTG
>JBOIAY010000100.1:0-7484 GCA_050739255.1 Gammaproteobacteria bacterium | reverse complement strand
TGCTGATCGGATCGTGCACGGCCTGGCGCACGCTATTCGCGGCCTTGCGGATTTCCTCGGCGGCCACTTCCTGTTCGATCTGCTCGGTAAGTTTGCGCACCACGGCGCGCGCCCGGCCGACCCACAGGCCGACGGTGCGCGCGAGCCCGGGCAGGCGTTCGGGGCCGAACACCACCAGCGCCAGCACGAAGATCAGTGCCAGCTCCCAGAAGCTACCCTCTAACATGGACGATCAGTGGGGAGTGTTCTCGGAACCGGACTTGGATTTGTCATCCGTGGTCTTTGCCGCAGAGGCGGGTTCATTTTCGCTGTCGTGCATGCCTTTCTTGAAGCTGCGCACGGCCTTGCCTATATCTTCGCCCAGCTTCGGCAGTTTGGCAGTGCCGAATACCAGCACGACGATGACCAGAATCAACAGGATCTTGCCAACACTGAATTCCATGAAATGCTCCCGCGGCTCCGGGAAATAAGGGATCGGAGTCCGCAAACAGAAAACGCGGCCCAGACAGGCCGGTAGACGTGCATTTTACCCCTATGGGTCAGGTTCTGCCGGATCGCGTCCGCGAAAGGCGGTACTTCAGATGGACTCAGCGAGGGAATCCGCCCGCTTTTGCGCCTTGGCAAAATACAGCGCACCGCTGGCAAGTCCGGCATCCAACACCGCGCCGCCCAAGCCGGCGCCGGATCGGCAGAGCTCGCGGATGTCGTCCATGGAAGCCAGACCGGCGACCAGTATCGGAACGGTCATGGCCTGCGCCAGCGACAAGGCCGTGCTGATATTGAAGCCGGTTTTGCCGCCGTTTCGGTCGCTATGGAGGATGGCGGCCACCCCCTCACGCTGAAAATGTTTTGCGACTTCCAGCACCGAATGTTGGGCCAGCTTCGACCAGCCCTCGGCCACCACTTTTCCTGAGATTGTTTCCAGTGCCGCCAGGATATGGCCCGGATATTCGAGGCAGAGATCGTTTATGAAATGCGGTGCGCTCGCGGATTTGGTATCGAGAATCACGTACTCCGCGCCCGCGGAAAAATAGTTTTCCACGGTTGCATCGCTGCGCAGGCCGCCGCTCACCTGCACGGGCACATCCAAACAGGCGCTCACGATGTCACGAACCACCCCGGCATTGTTTGCCTTGCCGGAAACGACGCTGTCCAGATCCGTTATGTGCAGACGCCGCGCGCCGGCCGCCACCCAATGTTTCGCCAGCGCTACGGGATCATCCGGCTGCGTTTTGTCGCGCGCGGATTTTCCCGCCACGACCGGGCACTTCCCGCTTTTAATCTGGATGGCTGGTATCAGCAGCATGGCGGGCAGTCTTTTGAATCGGCGTTAAGTCCCGTTCGCTGCAGCGAACAGTGCGTTGGTGCGCCGGAGACACGGTGTTCTGAACCGGATTCGATTCATAAGGACGATGCCAAAGTCAGTTGTAGTGCGTGCGTCCTGCGTCCAAAGAATCAATGATATCTTGCCCCAATCCATCCTAGCCCAGACCGGGAGAGCGGACAATCCACGGACTCAGGCCTCCAGATCCGGCGATACCCGCAACCAGAACGTCACGGGACCGTCGTTGACCAGCGCTACCTGCATGTCCGCGCCAAATATGCCATGATGAGTTTCAGAATAAATGCGGCCGGCCTGCGCGCACAGGTACAGGAACAGGCGCTTGCCTTCTTCCGGCGAAGCTGCCAGCGCGAAACCGGGCCGGTTGCCTTTGCGGGTATCCGCCGCCAGCGTGAACTGCGGCACCAGCAGCAGGCCGCCGTGTATCTCGCGCAGATCGTGGTTCATGCGTCCGTCTTCATCTGGAAACACGCGGTAGGCCAGCAGCCGTTCCAGCAAACGCTCCGCCTGTGTTTCTTCGTCGCCGCGTTCGATGCCAACGAATACCACCAACCCACGCGCGATCGTTGCGACCAGTTTGCCATCCACTTCCACCGAGGCGCGGTTAACCCGTTGCAACAATCCGATCATGCGTGCGCGAAAGGCTTGGCGAACGCATCCGTCGCTTCCACCAGTGCCGAACAGATGCCCGGTTCACTGGAGGCATGACCGGCGTCAGCAATCAACTGAAACCGTGCTTCCGGCCAGGACTTGTGCAGCCGCCACGCGGCCGCCGCGGGGCACACCACATCGTAACGTCCCTGCACGATGACGCCGGGAATGGAGCGGATGTGCGGCGCGTCACGGATGATCTGGTCAGGCGCGAGAAAGCAATCGTTCACGAAATAATGGCATTCGATGCGCGCGATGGCCATGGCCACGTCCGGCTCGGAAAAATGATCCACCACGGATTCGCTGGGCAGCAGCGTCGAACACCGCGCCTCGAACAGCGACCAGGCTTCCGCCGCGCGCCGGCGTACCGTCATGTCGGCGCTGATGAGCCGCGTGTAATAGGCACGCATGAGATCGCCGCGTTCCGCAGGCGGAATCTGCGCCGTGAATTCCTCGAAATGATCCGGAAACAAATGCTGGATGCCATCCTGGTAAAACCAGCGCAGTTCCTCCGGCATGACCAGAAAAATGCCCCGAATGATCAGCCCCAAAACCCGTTGTGGATGGGTTTCGGCGTACACCAGCGCCAGCGTCGAACCCCAGGAACCGCCGAACACCAGCCAGCGTTCGATGCCCAGCGTTTCACGGATGCGCTCCATGTCTGTCACCAGCGCCTGGGTGGTATTGTGCTCCAATTCCGCATGCGGCCGCGAACGGCCGCAACCGCGCTGATCGAACAGCACGATGCGATAGCGCGCCGGGTCGAAAAAGCGCCGGTTGTCGGTGGTGCAACCGCCCCCCGGACCGCCGTGGACAAACACCACCGGCAAGCCATCGGGATTACCGCATTCTTCCACATAGATTTCGTGCGGCGCCTGCACCCGCAGGACACGGGTGGCGTACGGTTCAAGCGGGGCAAAAAGTTCGCGCATGACGGTTAATGTTGGGGTTCTTGCATGCTTTGTACCTCAAATCCGGCTTTGCTGCAGCCCTGCGCGTAGGCCTTTTCCTACATCACATGCCGGCATCCTCCGACTGTGCAGGCACCAAGCCAGTGGCAAAGTGACAGTCGCCTGCACTGCCAGGGAATGGCGGGACAAGGACGTACTACGGACCCGGGGCGGGGTATGGATCAGCAAGGATGCTCGCGCCCTTTATGAGTTGAACACTCAATCACCTCCAGCCATGAAGGCTTTGACCCGGCGGTATCCCACCGCCGGGTTTTTTATTTCCGGGCACCGGTGCGGATTTGTGCTTTAATCAAGCGCGAAGTTGCCACGCGACACAAGCTTCGGAGGTAGTTTGCTGGCATTCCCCGCATTCCGGCGGTTCTCGGCGTCGCTGATCCGCCTGTACACCGCCCTCAGCGAAGGCGGCGGCAGTGCGCCGCTATCCGCGCCTTTTGAGCCGGAAGAGACGGAATACAACACCAACTTCGTATCCGACATGGATGAATACGTCACCATTGCCACCTACGACAAAACCACCGACGCGCATATCGCCATGGGACGGCTGGCGGCGGAAGGCATCCAGGCGTTGCTGTTCGACGACAACATGGTGCAGATGGACTGGCTGTACTCGATTGCGCTCGGTGGCATCAAGCTGCGTGTCGCGCGCATGGACGAAACCGCCGCGCGCCGTGTGCTGGCCACGGATTATTCGCATGATCTTGACGATGTGGATGTGGGCAAACCCGAAACTTGAGAAGGCCGATTGAGAGTGTCTGACATGACACTTTTGAATGAGCAGCGGAGTTGCCTGAGCCCCCCCTTTGGAAAAGGAGGGAGCGCGCCTCGCACGCAAGAGGATTTATCGTAAATATTCCAGTGTCCGTGCATGCTTCGACAGGCCTCAGCACGAACGGAAATTATCCGAGGTGCTCAGAGTTCCAACATCGCTTTCCGTTCCTCAGCCGACGGCTCGAAACCGCGCGGGCCATAGTGCTCGAAGATGGCCTTCACCACGTCCTCGGGCCGATCCAACAGCTTGAAGGATTCCAGATCCCTGGCATCAATCATGTGTTCGGACACCATACACGCCTTCAGCCATTCCACCAGTCCGGTCCAGTACGCCGTACCCACCAGCAGGATGGGGATCGACTGCGTCTTGCCCGTCTGGATGAGTGTAAGGATTTCGCTCAATTCATCCAGTGTACCGAAGCCGCCTGGCAGCACGACATACGCCGAGGCGTACTTCACGAACATCACTTTGCGAATGAAAAAATGCCGGAAGCTGAGTGAAATATCCTGGTAGGCATTGGCAGTCTGTTCGTGGGGCAACTGGATGTTGAGGCCGATGCTCGGGGCCTTGCCGGCATACGCACCCTTGTTGGCGGCTTCCATGAGTCCCGGGCCGCCACCGGTCACCACCGAGAAGCCCGCATCGGACAGTGCGCGGCCGATTTGCTCCGTGAGTTCGTAGTAAGGATGGCCCGGCGAGATGCGTGCGGAACCGAAGATACTCACGGATGGCCGAATGGACGCCAGCCGCTCAAAACCTTCCACGAACTCCGCCATCATCCGGAAAATCTTCCAGGCTTCGCGGCTCAGATCGCCGTCGGTCGCGTTGCGCTGCATATATATGTTGCGTTTGTCTTCACTCTTCATCTTGATGCTCCGTTGATTCGTCCTGTGGCTTTTGCATTTTTCGCAGGCGCTGCAAAAACACCTGCATTTCCTTTTGCGCTTGGCGATCGCCGCGCTTTCCGGCAACACGGATGCCCTGTTCGTAGGCTGCCACGGCTTCTTGTGTATTGCCGGATTCCGCCAGCGCCCGTCCGCACAGTTTCCACGCGGCCGTGTATTCGGGATTCAGGATCAGCGCGCGCTGCAACTGCTTTACGGCACTTGCCGGGTCGTCCGCGTCCAGATACGCCTTGCCCAGACCGAAACGCAACGTGGCGGTATCCGGGCCGACTGCCAGCATTTGTTCAAGGCTTTTGATGTCGGGCATGAGGTTTCTCCGGTTACAAGGGCAGCACCAAGCCCAGTTGCACATCATAATTGGTCGAGAAACCGGCGGTATTGCCGCTCACCGGCACCCCGGCGCCGACGCTCAATTCCAAAGCCCAGCCGTTCTGCAAGGGGAAACGATATCCGCCAAAGGGGCGTAACACGCTGACGTTGCCCAATATCCCGCCTGCTCTTATATAAGTAAGCTCCAGGCCCGTGAAGGAATATTCGCCGCTATAGTCCGCGGCAAAGTTGTAACGCCCGAACAGCTTGAAATTCTGACTACTGCGACTGTCACTGACACAGGGACTGATGCCGTTGCAATTTTGGTACTCCACGCGGCCGAACCCGGCGCCGATGCCCGCTTCCCAGGCATCGCTGAACCAGTAAGCCAGATTGCCGGTGACAGAATAGGTATTTACGCCGGTGGTGTAATACTGATTGCTGGACGGGCTGCTGCTGCCGGAAAATCCGCCTTCACCCAGCACGATAAGGTCGGTGTCTCCCGCATCGGCGAAGGCGAGTGGCGCACAGATCGCGCTCAGCAGTATCAGCACCAGGAGGTTCGCGAGCAGGCGCATCAGACGGGCGTCAGATTCGCGTAGGCCACCACCAGCCATTTGGCGCCTACGCGGAAATTCACCTGCACGCGTGCGTGTGGCCCGGCGCCTTCGTAATCCAGCACCACGCCCTCGCCGAAATTCGGGTGTTGCACCCGCTGGCCGAGAGTCAAACCGGCAGGCGCGTTGTCCAGATGCCCGGCAGATACGACAAACGGCCGTGACACTTGCACGCGCGGCCGGATTTCCTCAACCAGTTGGGACGGGATTTCCCGCAGGAAGCGCGAGGGCACACCGTAGGTATCCGTGCCGTGCAGGCGCCGGGTCTCAGCGTAGCTGAGATACAGTTCTTGCATGGCGCGGGTCATGCCCACGTAACACAGGCGCCGCTCCTCTTCGAGGCTTTCAAGATCATTGCTGGAACGCTCGTGGGGAAACAGGCCATCTTCCAGACCGCAGATGAACACCAGCGGAAATTCCAGACCCTTGGCCGAGTGCAGTGTCATGAGTTGCACGCAATCCTCCCAGGCTTCGGCCTGGCCTTCGCCGGCTTCCAGCGCCGCGTGCGACAGGAACGCGGACAAGGGCGTCATGCCTTCCAGGTTCTCCGGCTCGAATCCACGGGCGGCGCTGACCAATTCCTGCAGATTCTCGACGCGCGCTTCGCCACGCTCGCCTTTCTCCGCCTTGTAATGCTCGACGAGACCGCTCGTGTGGATCACGTGATCCACCTGTTCAAACAAATCCAGTCCACGCACCGCGCGGTCCATGTCATCAATCAATTTCGCAAAACCACGCAGGGCGCCTTGCACGCGCGGCGAGGCATCCTGCTTGTCCAGCACGCCGCGCAGCACGCGCCACAGCGGAATTTTGTCGCGCCGCGCGGTTTCGCGCAGCCTATCGAGCGTGCTCGTACCGATGCCGCGCGTGGGTAAATTTATAATGCGCTCGAAGGAGGCGTCGTCGTCGCGGTTTTCGATCAGGCGCAGATAGGCAAGCGCGTCCTTGATTTCCTGGCGCTCGAAGAAACGCGGGCCCCCGTACACTCTATAAGGAATCGCTTCGGCCAGCAGACGTTCCTCGAATACCCGCGACTGGGCGTTGGAGCGGTACAACACCGCGATATCGTGGCGCGCGCCGCCTTGTTGCTGCCAGCGCTTGATATGCTCGATGACGAACTGTGCTTCGTCCTGTTCGTTATACGCCGCATACACACGAATCAGCACGCCGTCACTGCCGCTGGTCCAGAGGTTCTTGCCCAGGCGTGTGCTGTTGTTCGCGATAAGCGCGTTGGCGGCCTTGAGAATGTTCCCGGTGGAACGGTAGTTCTGTTCCAGACGCACCACTTTGGTATCGGGAAAATCCTTCTCGAATTTCAGGATGTTTTCGATCTTGGCGCCGCGCCAGCCGTAGATGGACTGGTCGTCGTCACCCACAACAAAAGGCACGCTATGTCTGCCCGCCAGCAAGCGTATCCAAGCGTATTGGATGGCGTTGGTATCCTGGAATTCATCCACCAGGATATGGCGGAAGCGCTGCTGATAATGCGTCAGCAATACGGCATCGTTGCGCCACAATTCCAGCGCCCGCAGCAGCAACTCCGCGAAATCCACTAGACCACCGCGCTCGCAGGCTTCTTCATACGCAGCGTACGTGCGCCGCATCTGCCGGTCAAAGAGATCGTCGCCTTCGGAGAGATGTTTGGCGCGCAGGCCCTCATCCTTGCGGGAATTGATGAACCACTGCAACTGCCGCGGCGGATAACGGGCCTCGTCCAGATCCAGCGTCTTGAGTACGCGCCGGATGAGGCGGTATTGGTCCTCGGAATCCAGGATCTGGAAGGTCTGCGGCAATTTCGCCTCGCGCCAGTGCTGGCGCAGCAGGCGATGCGCAAGACCGTGAAACGTGCCCACCCACATGGCGCGCACCGGCTGGGCCAGAATCTGCTCGATGCGGCCGCGCATTTCGCCCGCCGCCTTG
>JBOIAY010000099.1:0-5948 GCA_050739255.1 Gammaproteobacteria bacterium | reverse complement strand
CCCGGTTGCGCACAGCTCGAGTGGTAGAAGAAGGCCAAGTCACCCTTGCGCATCCGGTCGCGCAGCATGTTGCGTACCTGAAAATTGCGTACGCCATCCCAGGCGGTGGTCTTGCGCGGTGCCTTGGCGAGATCGTCAATGCTGAAGCTGCTGGCATCGGATTTCATCAACCAGTAGTTCATGACTTTCCCCCATCGGTCGCTGCAAAAAAATAGGCGCGACGTTCCGTGATAACACCGGCCAGCGGCACGTCCCAGGATGCTGCTTCGATGCGTTCAAGCCGCTGGAATTCATACGCCAGACCCAGTAGCGGTGGCTTGTTTGCACCGGCTTTCAGGAAAGCAAACGTGCGGTCGTAGAAGCCGCCACCCATTCCCAAACGGTGGCCAGCGTTGTCGAAAGCCACCAGCGGCGTGAGCACCAGATCCAAATCTTGTGGCGTAATTCCAACAGTATCAGCGACAACGGGTTCAGGTATGCCAAGGCGATTTGGGCGCATATTCATGTCGGGTTTCCAGGGATGGAATCGAAGTGCGGCGGTGTGCGTTGCTGGCACGACCGGCAGATAAATCTGTTTGCCGTCACGGTGCGCGTACCTCAGCAGCGGTTCCGGGTCCAACTCCCCATCCACCGTCACATAAGCGGCCAGGCGCCGCGCGGATTGGTATTGGGGCAGGGTTGTCAGTAACGCGGCCAGCGACTCCGCTGCGCCTGTGCGGCTTGCGCTGTCGAGCGCGCGTCGGCGGGCGCGCATGTCTTGGCGGAGGGTTTTACGGGTTTCACGGGAGGAAATCAAAGAGGCGTCTCCCATCGGTGCCGTTACCGGCTATCGCCCTTGAACCAAAGGTTCAGGTGGAACCGACCGTGATGCTTTAGGCTTTCCGCTGCATGGCGGACCTGCACACCGTCATCACTGAGCCGGTTCCGGGGGTTTGATTTAGGCTCAAAGAGTAACCCAGCCCGTATCGCACACCACAGGAGACGCCAGGTTCTGAGGATAGCACTCCGCAACTGGTATGTGCGGATGCGGCGGCTAATGCGCCAGCGTTGCGGTACTGGCGCCCGCCAGGCGGTCGTTGAGCGCGCGCAAGCGTTCCAGCAGACCGTGATCCGCCTCGTTCACCGCGGCCTGGGCTTGCAGGATTTCGTGGGACAGGTTGAGCGCGGCCATGACCGCCACCCGGTCGAGGCCCACGACTTTTCCGCTCTCGCGGATCTCCTGCATTTTGCGGTTCAAGAGCTCGGCGGATTGCAGCAGCGCCTCGCGCTCGTGATCCGGGCAGGCCACCTGGTATTCCTTGTCGAGGATGCGTACCGTGACACGGGCGAGGTCTTCGCTCATGCGCTTTCCTCCAGGGATTTGAGGCGCGAAATCATGGCTTCCACCCGGCCGCGCACCTGCTCGTTCTTGGCCAGCAGGCCGGCGCGTTCCGTGGACAGGCTTTCCAGCCGCTCGCGCAGGGAGTGGTTATCGCCACGCAGTTTGGCGCAGACCGCCACCAGTTCTTCCATGCGGCCTTCCAGCCGCTTGAGTTCCTGTTCCAGCAATTCGCGGGCTTTTTCGGTGTGCATGCAATCACTATAGAGCGGCGCCGGTGAACTGGTCAATGCAGTTAACGCATGTGGCGGAATCGCAGGCGGTGCTAGCATAGTGTCTGCCCCAACTGTGTGAGTCAGCATGAAACCCGAAGAATTTACCCGACGTCGCCGCGAACTCATGCGCATGATGGGTCACGGCGCCATCGCCATCGTGCCCGCGGCACACGAGAAAATCCGCAACCGAGATTCCCATTACCCGTTTCGCCAGGACAGCGACTTTCATTACCTCACGGGCTTTCCCGAACCGGACGCCGTGGCCGTGCTGGTGCCGGGCCGCCGCCAGGCGGAATACATCCTGTTCTGCCGCGAGCGCGATCCGCTCATGGAAACCTGGAACGGTCGGCGCGCCGGTCCCGAAGGCGCGACGCGCGAGCACGGCGCCGATGACGCCTTTCCCATCGGCGATATTGACGACATCCTGCCGGGCCTCATGGAGCGCTGCGAGCGGGTGTTTTACACCATGGGCAACCATCCCGAGTTCGATACGCGCGTCATCGGCTGGGTGAACGGCCTGCGCGCCCAGGCCAAGACCGGCATGCAGGCGCCCCAGGAGTTCGTGTCCCTGGATCATTACCTGCACGACATGCGACTGTATAAAAGCCGCGCGGAGATTGCCAGCATGCGCCAGGCGGCCGGCATTTCCGTGCGCGCTCACCAGCGCGCCATGCACGCCTGTCACCCCGGCATGAACGAATCGGAACTGGAGGCTGAATTTCTGCACGAATTCCGCCGTCACGGCGGCGTGCCTGCCTACAACTCGATCGTGGGCGGCGGCGCGAACGGTTGCATCCTGCATTACGTGGAAAACAACCGCAGCTTGCAGGACGGCGAACTGGTGTTGATTGATGCCGCTTGCGAGTACGACTGCTACGCCTCCGACATCACCCGCACGTTTCCCGTGAACGGCCGCTATTCCGCCGAGCAGCGCGCCATCTACGAGCTTGTGCTCAAGGCGCAACTGGCGGCCATCGCCAAGATGCGCGCCGGCAATCACTGGAACGCGCCCCACGAAGAAGCGGTGAAGGTGCTAACGGCGGGCCTGGTGAAACTCGGCCTGCTCAAGGGAGCGGTGGCGAAACTCGTCAAGGACGAGGCCTACAAGACGTTGTACATGCACCGCACCGGTCACTGGCTGGGGCTCGACGTGCACGATGTGGGTGACTACAAGGTGGACGACAAATGGCGTGTGCTGGAACCGGGCATGGTCATGACAGCGGAACCGGGCATTTACATCGCCGCTGGAACGAAGGGCGTGCCTAAACGCTGGTGGAACATCGGCGTGCGCATTGAGGACGACGTGCTGGTGACGAAAGGCAATCCGGAAGTGCTGACCGGTGCGCTGATCAAGCAGCCGGATGAGATTGAAGCATTCATGCAACGGAAAGCGGCATGAAGAATGTGAGGTGTAAAGCGTGAGGCGTGAGGTGGAAGAATTCGACGTGCTGATCGCCGGTGGCGGTATGGTCGGTGCGAGTCTCGCCGCCGCCCTGGCGCCACTGCCACTCAAAGTCGCGGTGGTGGAAGCGGTACCTTTTGGCAGCCGCGGCCAACCGAGCTACGACGAGCGTATCACGGCCGTATCCTGGGGCAGCCGCCGCATTTTCGAGAGTATCGGCCTGTGGCCACTTATCGGATCCGATGCCATTCCCATCCGGCATGTGCATGTGTCTGAGCGTGGTCGCCTGGGTATGACGCGCCTGCACGCGAAGGAAATGGGCGTGGAGGCGCTGGGGTATGTGGTGCCCAACCGCGTTATCGGAATGGCTCTGAGCGGGTTTCTGCCAAGGCACAAGAACATCACGTTCATGGCACCGGCAAAATTGGTCCGCGTGCAGACCCAATCCGACCACGTGATGGCGACGCTGGAAACGGGCGGTGCCCAAACCATCAAAACACGGCTGCTGGTGGCAGCGGACGGCGCCAAATCAGAGATTCGCAAGCAGCTCGGTATCTCGGCCAAGGTGAGGAACTATGGTCAGAGTGCTGTTATCTGCAATGTGAGCGTGGAACGGCCGCAAGCGGAGACTGCATTCGAACGTTTCACCGATAACGGCCCCTTGGCGCTGTTGCCCATGGGTGGAGAACGTTATGCGCTCATCAGGACGGTGGCCAGCGCGCAACTCGAGACTGTGTTGAAAATGCCCGACGCAGAGTTTCTTGATTCGGCGGCTGAGGGGTTCAATGGGCGTCTCGGTCGATTTCTCAAGGCCGGCAAACGCCAAGCCTATCCTTTGAGCCAGGTGCGTGCGGAGGCGCAATTGCACGGACGTACCGTGGTGGCGGGCAATGCGGCGCACAGCCTGTATCCTATCGCCGCCCAGGGATTCAATCTGTCATTACGCGACGTGGCAGTGCTGGCGGATACGCTCGCCGGGATTAGCGCGAACGGCGGTGATGTGGGCGATGAACGCCAACTCGCCGCCTATGTGCGGGCGCGCCATCACGACCAGACCGGCACCGCGCTGTTCACGGATTTCCTCACACGTGTATTCACCAATCCGCTTGCGACCATCGGGCTGGCGCGCAATGCCGGTTTGCTGGCACTGGAATTATTTCCGCTGGCGCGGCGGCACTTGACGCGTCGCAACATGGGCATTGCCGGTCGCCTGCCGCGCCTCGCGCGCGGTGTGAAACTCGTAAAAGAATCTGCTGTGGAGCAGTACACTTCGTTCCCTTCACCCGCCGGGGAAGGGACGCAGTGAGGGTGAAACATTGGGCCGAACTGCTGACTCATCATTCGACGTCGTAATCGTCGGCGCCGGCGTAGTGGGCACTGCGCTGGCCTGCGCGCTGCGCAACACCGATCTGCACATCGCCACCCTGGACGCACGTGAACCGCCACGTTTCGCAGCCGGTGCGGAGCTTGATATGCGGGTATTCGCGCTATCGCCCGCCTCACAACGCATCCTGGACGCGCTGGGCGCCTGGGAAACGATCCGTGCCACGTGCGTGGCACCCTATTCCGAAATGCGCGTCTGGGATGCCACCGGCAACGGCCGTATTCATTTCGACTGCGCGGACGTGGGTGAACCGGCCTTGGGTTACATCGTCGAGAACCGGCTGATTCAGCATGCACTGTGGTTACGACTGAAAACCGCTGACAACATTACCGCGATCCATCCGGCCACACCCGAAGCAGTGAAAATCGGTGCGGATCAGGTGACGCTCAGCTTGCAGGATGGCCGGCATCTGCACACACGTTTGCTGGTGGCGGGCGATGGTGCGGACTCGGCCACCCGCAAGTTGGTGGGCATCGACACCCTCTCTGCAGCCTATGGCCAGCAGGCCATCGTTGCCCATGTGCGCACGGAAAAACCCCATCGCGATACCGCCTGGCAGCGCTTTCTGCCCACCGGGCCTATCGCCTTGCTACCGCTGCAGGATGGCCGCGTCTCGGTGGTGTGGTCGCTGGATGACGCACCTGCCGAAGAGATACGGACGCTGGACGATTCGGCGTTTTGTGCAGCGGTCACACAGGCCAGCGAAGGTGTTCTTGGAAACGTAACCGCCACCACGCCGCGGGCTGCGTTTTCGCTGCAACGTTTGCATGCCAGTGAGTACGTGCGTTCGCGTGTCGCGCTCACCGGCGACGCCGCACATGCGGTACATCCGCTCGCGGGTCAGGGCGTGAATATGGGATTGCTGGACATGGCGGCGCTCGCTGACGTGATCCTGGCGGCGCAGGCACGTCAGCGCGACATCGGCGATCTGAGCGTGTTGCGCCGTTACCAGCGTGCGCGCAAAGCTGATAACCTGGCGATGATTATGGCGCTGGACGGCCTTAAACGGCTTTTCAGCAACGAAATTGCACCGCTACGGTTACTGCGTAATGTGGGATTGCGCGCCGTAGACCGTTTTACGCCGCTTAAAAGCGCGTTTATGCGGCGCGCAATGGGTTTGAGTGGGGAATTGCCACCGCTGGCGCGGTGAACCACTGTTTTACTCCCCGTCTTTCCCCCAAAGCTTGTCCCCGACCTGATCGGGGAGCGGGAATCAATATCTTGAACTCTGTCTCCTTTCGGGGGAGGCTAGGGTGCGAATGTGATATTCGTTACGGTCCCAAAATTTGAATGCGGGTTCCCGCACCCGCGGGCGGGGCACTTTCATTTCGGCGAAAGTGCCCAAAGCCATTCCCCCGGGGATTCCGCGCTTGCTAGAAATTGAATGGGAAACCATTCAATTTCTAGCGCGTTCCCTCGCTGCTCGCGTCCTCGGGGCCGCGCTCACGGTGCATCCCTGCACCGGTCGCGTGAACTCGCCATCCCTGGCTTCGTCCCGCCTGCGGCGGGCTTTCCCTGCGGGCGCTGCGCGGCTAGGCGTCCTCCACGGGCATGAAGAACGCTTTACAC
>JBOIAY010000098.1:0-5816 GCA_050739255.1 Gammaproteobacteria bacterium | reverse complement strand
CGATGAACGCAACGCCGCGGTCAAGGCCATGTTGTCCATGGCTATCCAGGCCTGCCGCAAACACAAAAAATACATCGGTATCTGCGGCCAGGGGCCGTCTGACCATCCGGATCTGGCCCGCTGGCTGCTGGAACAGGGCATCGAGAGCGTGTCCCTGAATCCGGACACGGTGGTGGAAACCTGGCTGTATCTTGCCGGCCAGACTGCATAATCGGCACACCGCCGTGACTATCACGACTGAAACCGAATTCGAGGATCACTTCCCCATTCCCGTGATCGTGAGCCATCACATGGGGTTGGATGATGTTCATCGTGAAACGTGCAATGTTATCCAGTCGCTACGGGACAAGTACATCGAGGACGAGAAAGAAAATGAAGCCCTGAGTGGCGCCATCACTACCTATGGCGGCTACCAGACCTCCCGCAAGATGATGGTCCTGCACCGGCCAGAAGCGGCCGTGCAATCCCTACGCGATCAGACAATCCTGCCGGGCGTACGGCAGTATCTGGATCAGGTTTACGGCGACGCCATCAAGGACATCAAGACGCGGTTGGTGTCCTGGGCCAATATCCTGTCGGAAGGTGACTGGCAGGCTCCACACATGCATCCCACCCATGACAACCTCGCCAGCGGCGTGTATTACGTCGCGGTTCCGGAAAAACCCAAACCCCAAGGTTGCATCGAATTCCTCAATCCACATCCGGTTGCCCATTATCATGCCATCAGGCTCACACGCCGGCTGCATCCCAAAACCGGCGACCTGATCATCTTTCCGCCCTACTACATCCATTACGTTTACCCTTTTCGCGGCGCGGGTGAACGCGCCATCATCGCTTTCGATGTCATCAAAGAGCCGGTGCAATTTGTGTTCTAAGGGATGCACATGAGCGCCCAAGCCGAGCCGCCTGAACCTATCCTGGTTTCCGTTCGCAATCCCGCCAGCGGCGAGGTTATCGGGCAATATCTGGATCAGACAGCCGAGGAAGTGCGCACGGCGATTCTTCAGGCGCATGCCGTGCAACCGGCCTGGGAAAATACCTCGATAACACAACGCCGGCGCTGCATCGCAGACTTGCGGAGACTTCTCCTAACCCAGACCGACGAGCTCGCGCAACTGATATCCACGTGTGTGGGCAAAACCCGTGTGGAAGCCCTGGCAACAGAAATCCTGCCAAGCGTCGTCGGCAGCCGCTGGTATGAAAAACACGCACGGCAATACCTGAAACCCAGGCATCTGATAAACGGTTCCCTGCTTTTCTTCAGCAAGCGCAGCACGTTGTATCGCGTACCCTGGGGTGTGGTGGGCATTATTTCGCCCTGGAACTATCCGCTCGGCATTCCCGTGCACGAAATCGTGCCGGCACTGCTGGCGGGCAACGCGGTGGTGTTCAAGACCGCGCCGGAAACCCTGCCGGTGGGTTACAAGATCGCGGAGTTATTCCAGAAGGCTGGCCTGCCTGAAGGAGTTTTCCAGCATGTGAACATTGATGGCCAGCGCTGCGGTGACCTGTTCCTGGAATCCGGCGGCGTGAATAAACTGTTTTTCACCGGTTCGGTGCGTGTCGGCAAGTTGCTGCTGGAAAAAGCCGCACGCACACTCACGCCCGTATCCCTGGAACTGGGCGGCAAGGATGCCATGATCGTCTGCGGCGATGAGGATTTGGAGCGCGCCGCCGCCGGCGCCGTGTGGGCAGGCTACTCCAATGCCGGCCAATCCTGCGCGGGTGTGGAGCGCATTTATGTCCACCGCGATGTGTACGCTCCCTTCATGGAACTGCTCACGAAAAAGGTGGAAGCTCTGCGCGTGGGCCGCGACACGGATTTCAACGTGGACGTGGGCGCGCTGTGTACTGACCGTCAGGTGGAAACTGTGCAGCAGCACCTGGAAGAAGCCTTTCAGCACGGCGCCATCGTCGCTGCCAAGGCAGGTCCCGCAGCAGAGAATAATCCACATTTCATCCCGCCCATGGTGCTCGCCCAGGTGGATCACCAGATGACAGTCATGCGCGAAGAAACCTTCGGACCGTTACTGGGCGTCATGCAGGTGGAGAATGATACGGAAGCCATCCGGCTTGCCAATGACTCAAAGTACGGGCTGGCGGGATCGGTGTGGTCGCGGGATCTCAAAAAAGCGGCGCGGCTCGCAGAGCAGATTCACGCCGGTGCCGTCATGATCAACGATCACCTGTTGTCCCATGGACTGACCGAAACTCCGTGGGGCGGCTTTCGGGATTCCGGCAACGGCCGCGGTCACGGTCGCTTTGCCTTCGAAGCTGCCACCGCTCCCAAGGTCATCGTCAGCGATTGGCTCAAGTTCGCCCGGCATCAGCCGTTCTGGATGCCCTACGATCAGCAGACCTATATCGGACTCAAGGGGATTCTGGCGGGACTCTACGCTCGCGGGGTGATGCAACGGCTTTCGGGACTGCGGCAGGCCTTTACGTTGCTGACGCGGATGTTCAGGAAACACTAGAGACTTGTTTTTCAGCAAGCAGCTGGAAATAATCAATCAGAAAATCGCTTCGGATCAGAAATTAGTAGCGGGTAATTCCTCCAGAATTTCGATCTCGCCGGTGCAGGTTATCTCGTCATCATACGACTCCATGTCCACGCCGTTCCAGTAATCCAGCGCGCGTTTGCGCCATTCCATCAGCGAAATGGTATCGCCCATAACCGTCTGCTGCGGGGCACGGTGCATCTCGCCGGTTGCCCTGACACGAAATACTTTTTTATGATTCCCACGCATATTTTCCAGCCAGGAGCGTACCGCACGGTCATCTTCGGGTATCAGCCAGATGCAATTTGCACGCGACGGCAAATCCGGGTACATCTGCCGGCGTATATCCTCGAGCACCAGTTCGCGCACCATGCGCGTAGACAGGAACAGGCTGTCCAGGGTCTCCGCCAGGGTCATGACCGGATTGTAGTGATAGAAACCCAGATGCGGATCCTTTTTCCCCTGTTTGCGGTATACATGCAGCGCGCGAAGCGCCACCAGATCCACGGTAAAAATCTCATTGGTCTCCGGATTGGTGACGCCGCGCCGCGCCACTTCGAATGCCCGCCAGGAATTGTTGGGCTCGTCCCCGAATGTGAACGTCGCGCCCTCGATCCATTTGGGCGAGTTGTGCTTGTGGATGTGATAAAACTTTTCACTCTCGATGTGCATGCAAGATCCTTATTCCAAGCTGACCACTAGCAGACAGCCACTTGCGTTTCTTGGCAAGCGGGTTGCTGATTTATAGCAGGTTCCAGTTCTTTATCGCAACTGCGTGTTAGTCAGAGGACGCGCTGTCCTGCCGTTTCGATTCTCACCGGCATGCGTCGCCTGCCCCAATGGCCCGGTTTACCGTGAAATACGCCCGGCAATGGCGTGCCGCACTGCCCGCAGTCCCCGCTATCCGTCAATCGCCATTGACCAAGTTCATACCAGTCACGCTCGATCAATAACGCCCCACACCGGTGACAATACGTGCTGCCACCGGCCCGGTCATGGACATTCCCGGTGTAGCAGTAGCGGATGCCATTACCGATGGCGATATCGCGGGCCATGCTGAGTGTCGTGGACGGCGTTGATGGTTTGTCCCGCATCTTCCAGTCAGGGTGAAAGGCGGTGAAATGCAGCGGCACTTCCGGACCCAGGTTTTCCATTACCCACTGGGTGAGGGCCTGGATTTCATTTGCGGAATCATTCTCGCCCGGTATCAGCAGTGTGGTAATCTCGAACCAGACACGGGTTTCATGCTTCAGATACACAAGCGTATCCAATACCGGCTGCAAATGACCGCCGCAGATCTTGTGGTAGAAATTTTCCGTGAAACCTTTCAAATCAACGTTCGCGGCGTCCATGTGCCGGTAAAATTCATGCCGTGGTTCGGCACAGATATAACCAGCGGTCACGGCTACGGATTTGATCCCCAACGCATGTCCTGCGTCGGCCGCATCCATGGCATATTCCATGAACACCACGGGATCGTTGTAGGTAAAGGCCAGGCTGGCGCAGCCGAAACCTTGGGCGGTTTGCGCCAGGCTTTCCGGCATGGCGAGATCGGCGAGCGTGTCCATCTCCCTGGATTTGGACATATCCCAGTTCTGGCAGAATTTGCAGGCCAGATTGCAGCCTGCGGTGCCAAAAGACAACACCGACGTGCCCGGCAGGAAATGATTGAGCGGTTTTTTCTCCACCGGATCAATGCAAAAACCGCTGGAACGACCGTAGCTGAACAGCTTGATCTGACCCTGTTCACGGCCGCGCACGAAGCACAGGCCCCGCTGGCCCTCATTCAGCCTGCAGGCGCGTGGACAGACGTCGCACTGGACCTTGCCGTCGTCCAGGACATGCCAGTAGCGCGTGGGGATAATGGTTTCTGCACGATTTTCCATCGACGGGCCTGCTTCGTACTAAGCTTAAGTATATGACTACAGGTGATGCCATACGTCCCCCCGCCGTCGCGGGCCTGTTTTATCCGGATGATGCCGATGAGCTGCACACGCTGCTGCAAAACCTGCTGGCGGGGAACCCCGCCACGGGACCGGCACCCAAGGCCCTGATCGCACCCCATGCGGGCTACGTCTATTCAGGTCCGATCGCCGCGCGGGCGTATAACTGCCTTGCTCCTGGCGCAAACACCGTCCGGCGGGTGGTGCTAATGGGTCCGGCCCACCGGGTGGCCGTGCGCGGCCTGGCATTGCCTGATGTGGATGCCTTTCGCACACCACTCGGTGATACACCCCTGGATCAGGAGGCAATAGCCCTGATAGAAAGTTTGCCGCAAGTGGAGCAATCCGGCGCCGCCCACCGCCTCGAACACAGCCTGGAAGTCCACCTGCCTTTCCTGCAAACATTGTTGGGCAGCTTCACGCTGGTGCCGCTGGTGGTCGGTTGGGCGCAACCTCAAGAAATTGCACAAGTGCTGGAAACACTTTGGGGCGGAACCGAAACGCTTGTGGTCATCAGTTCCGATCTCAGTCACTACCATCCCTATGACACGGCCCGGCGATTGGACGAAGAAACCGCGCAGCAAATTGAAGCGCGGCAGATTCCCATCCGGGACTTGCAAGCCTGTGGCGCGTATCCCATCAACGGCCTGCTGACCATCGCGCAAAAACGCAACATGATCATCCAGCGTCTCGATCTGAGAAATTCCGGCGATACCGCTGGTGACCGCCAGCATGTGGTAGGCTACGGCGCCTGGACTTTATATGACCATTGAACCCGTCACCCGCGTGACGTTGCTCAAAGCCGCGCTGCGCTCCATTGAGCACGCCTTGAGCGGAAACAAATCCGCATTCGAGAACAACATCACCGATCCGGTGCTGCGCAAACGGCATGCGAGCTTTGTGACCCTGAAACGGCACGCTGTGTTGCGCGGCTGCATTGGCACGCTTAAACCCAAGCGCCCGCTGCTGGCCGATGTGATCCACAATGCACGGCTGGCGGCATTCGAGGACCCACGCTTTCCGCCGCTCACGGCGCCTGAACTTGAAGACCTGCACATAGAAATCTCGGTACTTTCGAAAGCAGAACCCATCAAGGCTAACAACCGCGCAGAATTGCTGCGGGCACTGAGACCGGGCGAGGACGGCTTGATCGTGCGGGAAGGTAGGCTGCGAGCGACCTTCCTCCCGGCCGTGTGGCGCTCACTGCCGGATGCCGACCGGTTTTATGATGAACTCATGAAGAAAGCCGGGCTTGGCGCCGCACACTGGTCATCGGCGCTGAAGTTTTTTCGTTACCATACCGAGAGTTTCAGCACCGAGGACTAAACATGAAACCTATTTTGATATTGCCCACCATCACCGCACTGTTGCTGAT
>JBOIAY010000097.1:0-11022 GCA_050739255.1 Gammaproteobacteria bacterium | reverse complement strand
GAGCCAGTGGCTCATGTCGTTGACGCTGGAATTGATGCCACCCACCGGAGCCATGGAATCAACGTCATAGCGGCGGATCACCGTTACCTTGCTGTCCACGACAGCAGGGGGTGCGGCAGCATCAGGGTCGGCAGCAATGGCGGCGACGCTGGTATCGGTGTGTGTCATGCCCAGCGGCACGAAAAGATGCGCATGCACATAGTCTTCCCAGCTTTGACCGGTGATGGCGGGAATGACCTGGCTCGCCACCAGATAGGTGGCGTTGTCGTAACAGAAACGTGAACGAAAGCTGTAGGCTGGTTTGTCGAAACGCAGATGCTGAATGATTTGTTCGCGGTTGAAGCCCGTCGTGAACCACATGAAGATCGGATCGCAGTAACCGCTACGATGCGTGAGCAGGTCGCGAACGGTGATTGCGCGCGTCACCCAGGGATCATTGAGTTCAAATCCTGGCAGGTACGTCGTGACCGGATCGTCCCAATGCAGCTTGCCTTGTGCCACCAACGTGCCCAGCGCCGCGGCCGTGAAGGCCTTGCTGTTGGAAGCGATGGTGAACAGGGTATTGGCATTCACCTTGCCGGGCTTGCCGACTTCGCGCACGCCGTAGCCACGTGCCAGTATGACTTTGCCGTCCTTGACCACCGCCACAGCGAGTCCCGGCACTTTCCAGACCCGCATGATTTTTTGCACATAGGCATCGAGATCACCAAGCGGTTGTGCGGAGGGTGGTTGTGCGGCAAATGCGACAGTACTTAGGGTGCCGAAACAGATTGCAAACAGGACCAGAGACAGCTTGCGCATGACAAGGATTCCGGATGATCGGGGTGTGATTACTTGAAACTGAGCAGTTCGATGTCGAACACCAGCATGCCCTTGGGCGCACCGGGGCGATTGCTGTTGTCATAGGCAAGCATGCCGGGAATCCATACCCGGACGCGTTCGCCCGCCACCATCAGCGGCACGATTTCCTGCCAGCCCTGGATCAGTTTGTTGAGCGGTGGAAGAGTAACTGGTGTCTTTGTGCCGTCGGGATTGACGGTGCTGTCAAATTTTCTGCCGTCAGTGGTCCAGCCGGTGTAGTTCACCGTTACCACAGAATCCAGAGTCGGATGCACGCTGCCGGTGCCGGAGGCCAGCACCTGGTAGGCGAGACCATCGGGCAGCACGGTGGCATTCGCCGGAGGGGAGGCCACATCCGGCGGCGCCAAGTAAGGATTGGTGACGCAGCCGGCCAGCAAAACCATAAGGCTGAGCGGGAACAGCAGCAGCGGGCGGCGGGATGCACTCACGGAAGATCTCCTGAAGTTTTCAACATATTACTCTAGCGCAACGGTGTGTACGCGTCATCTGGAACATTCGGCTCTTGAGGACGTCAAACCGGGCAGGCGCCGAAGCCCGGAGTAAAATGCTGTTTAGGCCCATGTGACGACGGAAGTAGTGATGCCAGAAACCGGACAAGTGTACTCATCCCATCAGCGCTGGACGCTGGATGACATTCCGTGGCAGAACATCAGGCGGGATGCGGTGGCGCACGAAGAGGAATTGTTTTACCTGGTGACTACCGCCTCGTTCATCGAGATTACCACCGATCTCTATACTAAAAACCTGACAAGATACTTTTCCGATGACGAGGAAATTACCGCTTGGCTGGAGCAGCATTGGGAGCATGAGGAATTGCAGCACGGCCAATCGCTCAAGCGCTATGTACAGACCGCGTGGCCGGAATTTGATTGGGAGCGGGCCTATCAGTCGTTTTTCAGGGAATATTCCGAATGCTGCAAGCTGGAGTTGCTGGAACCCACACGCAGCATGGAAATGGCGGCGCGCTGTGTGGTGGAGATGGGCACCGCCAGTTATTACACCACCCTGAGCCGTTTGAGTCCCGATCCGGTGCTGAGCGAACTTACCCGCCACATCCGTGAAGATGAGGTGCGTCACTACAAGCACTTCTATCATTACTTCCTGCGTTACCGTGAACGCGAAGGCACCAGCCGCACACGCGTGCTGCGGGCGCTCTGGCATCGTTTAAAGATGATAGACGGCGAGGACGGTCTTATCGCCATGAAGCACGTGTTCACGGCCTGTCATCCCGGCGAGACCTTCGACACGCACGTGTATCGCGATTTGCGCAAACGCTGCCGGCGCGCAGCCGGTCAGCATTTCCCCCATGAGATGAGCATGAAGATGTTAATCAAGCCGCTGGACTTTGGCCCACTGGTACAACAGGTGGTGCTGCCTATCCTGACGGGCGTGGCACGCCGCGTGGTGGTGTGAGATGTGGATTGACGCAAGAAAACCGGAGTCTGGCTCCGGCTTTCTTGATGCCGGGCGTAAGCCTTTATCTCTTTTTTCTCTTCGCGGCAACGACGTGCGCATCCGGTTTCGCTTTCGCGACATGGTGCGGCCGCGAGTTGCCATAGCTGCCCCGCCAGATCTTGCCACGCGCGGTTTTCTTGTCACCCTTGCCCATGCTCGCCTTCCTTACTCATGTTCAGGAGAGATTTGAATACACAGCGTTGATTATAGCCGGTTGCACGTAAATATTACGCATCCGTGTTGCCGGCGTCATGGTGAATCCGGGTGCGTAATTGGGAGCGATTTCGCGTAAAGCACTGTAAGTAAATATCCGCGCCGTGCGCGGACAGGCGTTCCGAGTTGACACTGGTTTCCTGATTGCAGCCTTGCTGACGCAGCTTGGCAGGAAGTGACACGTTTTGGCAATACTGACAAGATTTGTCAGTCTGTTTTCGGCCCAATGAGAAAAAATGGGACTTGCCGGTCGTGCTTCCTGCCGCCCGACAAGTCCGGTTCCACATCCTGTGAAGCCGCACGGAGTGGCTCCGCGTCCAAATACGGGCGGTGAGCCATATCCCCGGCTTACCATAAACAGGGCGCTTCCGGCCGCGGAGGTACGGCCGGCGCGCTCCTGTCCCGCGTCTCCCCACTTGGATACATGCAATCCGTATGCCAAAGCAGACATCGCTGACTTTTGCACTGCGCACCGCTGTGCGATGATGTTCCGGTTCTCCCGGATCCCCACATGAATGCTTCGCCATCGCTGAACAGCGCGCCTGCTGATCTGCCCATCGGTATCTTTGACTCGGGTGTGGGCGGACTCACGGTGCTCAAGTCGGTACGTGCGCGCTTGCCCGCCGAACATCTTCTCTATCTCGGCGATACGGCGCGCCTGCCCTATGGAACCAAGAGTGCCGAATCCGTCATCCGCTATGCCGTGCAAGCAGCCGGTCATCTGGTGGAACGCGGCATCAAACTGCTGGTGGTGGCGTGCAACACGGCATCGGCTGTTGCGATGCCGGTACTGAAAAAGGAATTCGCGCCGCTGCCCGTCATCGGCGTGGTGGAGGCCGGAGCCGCGGCGGGTGTGCGCGCCTCGAAGACGGGCCACATCGCCGTCCTCGCCACGGAAAGTACCGTGCGCGGTGGCGCCTACGAACGCGCCATCAAAGCACGCCGTGCCGATGCGCGGGTGTATTCCCAAGCCTGTTCACTGCTCGTGGCGATGGCGGAAGAAGGCTGGACGCAGGGTCCGCTGGTGGAGGCGGTGGTGCGTGAATATCTGCATCCCTTGCTGGAAGAGAAAAAGCACGACGGTCTGGATTGTCTGGTGCTGGGTTGTACGCACTTCCCGCTGCTCAAGGAATCCATTGCGCTTAGCGTCGGTCCGGAAATAAGACTCGTAGATTCCGGCGAGACTGTGTCGCGTGAGGTGGGGAAATTGCTTGCGGAGCAGAACTTGGCACGTAACCACAATGCCAAAGGTGCCGCGCGTTTCCTTGCCACAGACGGTGCAGAACGTTTTGCACGCGTGGGCAGCTTGTTTCTGGAAGCAAATCTCATTCCGCGGGACGTGGATATCGTGGACCTGTAATACAATCCATGTGCTTTGATCTGTAATGGTTCATGAACAGCGAGTCCCGCAATCATAAACACGTGTAGCCGGGTGGAGTGGTCAGTGCTGTGCAGAGTTGCTTTTCAGATGACAGCCATCAGCATCATCCTTTTGCTGGCTGCGTGTACTAGCCTGAGCCTGCCTCAATCCGGCGGTGAAGCCACAACGTTCCAGAATCTATTGCCATCGGCTGAAAAGGGTGACTTGGAGGCACAGGATGATGTCGGCTACATGTACGAAACCGGCGAAGGTGCGCCTCTAGACTATCAGCAGGCGGTGATCTGGTACCGAAGAGCGGCGGATCAGGGATACGCGCCGTCGGAGCGGCACTTGGGTTACATGTATGGCGAAGGCTTGGGTGTGCAACAAGATTACGGTCAGGCGGTCATTTGGTATCAGCGCGCCGCTCAGCAGGGAGATGCCTGGGCTGAGAACAACATGGGTTATTTATACGAAACGGGGTTTGGGGTACCGAAGGATTACAGCCTGGCACTGGTCTGGTACACCCGTGCTGCCACTCAGCGCAATCCTGCGGCTGAGGTGAATTTGGGCAACATGTACCTGTCAGGTCTCGGCACCAAACAGGATTACGCCGCGGCCATGCAGTGGTACACGGTGGCCGCCATCCACGGTTATTTCCAGGCCCAGCTCAGACTGGGCACGCTGTATGCGTATGGCTGGGGCGTGGAGAAGGATGAGGGGCAGGCAGCGTATTGGTTTGGAAAAGCCGCTGCCCGTAAATTTAAAACGGCTGCAGATTTCGAGTCTGCGTTGAGGGACATAGTTGACGCGCATAAAGCCTACCCACGTTCGGCAATCAAAGCAGGTGTGACGGGCACGGTGGTTGTTGGTTTCACGTATCTGGATGGCAAAGCCATCAAAGCATATATTGAACAATCGAGTGGCCACAAGATTTTGGATCAGGCCGCGTTGCATGCGGTAAATGAATCGTTATTTCCCCCGCTTCCAACCGAGCCCATCAAAGATAAGATCTTCGAAATAGCCGTAAAATATTCGCCTGTCGGATCTCCTTGATGCCTGAGCTGTAATGCATGAACCAAACGTCAGAAACTGCTACCGCGTTATTTGCGCGCATGGTGCTGGGAAATATAAGGCGTGAATACCCAAATTACATCATGCATATGCTGGATGGCGATGCGGATGCACTGACGCCGCGGAAACTGCATCCGGCGTTTTACGGCAGTTACGATTGGCATTCGTCGGTTCACAGCCACTGGCTGCTGGTGCGGTTATTGCGCCTGTTTCCTGATGCGGACTTCGCTGTCGAGGCATGCGGGGCTTTGGATACACATCTCACCCCGGCAAATATCGCCGCTGAATGCCATTATTTCGAGGCTCCCCATCGTGCCGGTTTCGAGCGGCCGTATGGTTTGGCATGGCTGCTGCAGCTCACCACCGAGTTGCATGAGTGGCAAACCGCGGAAGCCAGAAAATGGCGGGCTGCGTTGGCGCCGTTGGAAATGCTGGCGGTTCGGCGTTTCAGCGAATGGCTGCCAAAACTGAGCCATCCCATCCGCAGCGGCGAACATGCCAACACCGCATTTGCACTGGGCCTGGTATATGACTATGCACACAGCACTCGGTACGCAGCACTTGAGACCTTAGTAAAGACCAGGTGCCGTGAATTCTATTTGGCAGACAGCCACGCTCCCTTGGCCTATGAACCCTCTGGGCATGATTTTCTGTCGCCGGTCTTGGCGGAAGCCGACCTCATGCGCCGGATACTGCCACAAAAAGAATTCACATCGTGGCTGACTGAATTTCTGCCGCAGATTCCTGCGAATGAAGGCACACGCTGGCTGCCGCCGGCTTCATCGCGCGATCCTGCCGACGGCAAGCTCGCGCACCTGGATGGACTGAATCTCAGCCGCGCCTGGATGCTGGAGGGCATTGTCGCAGCCTTGTCGGACAGCGATCCACACCGGAGTGAATTGTCCGCAGCCGCACGTACTCATGCCGAAGCAGGTCTGGCAGCGGTAACGGATGAACATTACGAAGGCAGCCACTGGCTGCCAAGTTTTGCCGTGTATCTGTTGACTAGGCGTGGCCTCGATGAACAACATTGACGACAACTCACCGCGTCAAGCGGGTTGGATACACCGGCTCGGCTGGCGGGTGCTGACTATATTGTGGCTGTCGTTGTTGGCAACTGTTGTGGGCGTCGGGTTTCGTGGCGTGGTGAATCCGTCCATCACCGCGTTCATGCAGCAACGTCTGTTGTATCTGCATGCGCACAATGTTCCGCGTGCGCGCCTTGATTACCACTGGATTGAGTATCGTGACATGGCGCCCGCCATGCATCTCGCGGTGGTGGCTTCGGAAGACCAGACCTTCCCCGACAACCACGGTTTTGACTGGGAGGCCATAGACAAGGCGCTGCACCACAATCAGGTGAGCCGCCGCATCCGTGGCGCCAGCACCATAACGCAGCAGACCGCCAAGAATCTGTATCTCTGGTCTGGCCGCAATTATTTTCGCAAGGCACTGGAAGCGTACTTCACGGTGCTGCTCGACACGGAATGGTCCAAACAGCGGGTTCTGGAGATGTATCTCAACACTGCGCAGTTCGACAGTAACGTATTCGGCGTGGGCGCGGCGGCGCGGCATTTGTTCAAGCAGACACCGGCGCAATTGACGCTGGCGGAAGCCGCGCTGCTGGCGGCGGCTTTACCGGCGCCGGACCGCTTTGACGTGACCGATCCTTCTGCGTATCTGCAGCGCCGGCAGGCGTGGATACTGGATCAGATGCAGCAGCTCGGCAGTGATTATCTGAATGGCATCGAAGCCAACGCGCGGCGGTGAAATATCCCGCGGCCTTTACTCACGTTCCAGCACTACGATACCGCCCATTTTACGGGCTTTGTCACGCGCACCAGGAATCGGTGCCATACAGAAATTTATGAATGCCGCGCCACGCATCTGCCGGTGCAGACGCTGTGCGTCTTGCCACATGGAGTGGAACGTGACGGGCTTCCAGCCCAGCGACCGGAAAAATTCCATGTGCTCCTTCGGGCCGAACTGGAAACGCACCTCGTTCGCGGTGTGTTGCCTGCCGAAATTGCGTCGCATGATTTTCAGGGCGCGCGGTGAAGCCAGATCCGTGAGCCAGCGCTTGAATGGCACCTGTTGATGTAAATTCTCAGCCAGGCCTCTTACCTGCTCCTCGCTGAGATACACCAGCAAGCCTTCGGTGATGACCAGCACGCGGCTGGCGGCAGCGCTGACACGCGCAAACAAGGCGCGACGTGCGTCTTTATCCGCCAGATTCACCGCATGTCTTTCCAGCCGGCAGAAAGCCCTGGCGTCCTTGAGCGCCGCGCTTTTGTACTCGATCATCCCCGGCAGGTCCGCCTCCACCCAGCGCAGCGCCGCAGGCAACGCGAGGCGGTACGGCCGCGTGTCCAGGCCGCAGGCGAGGTTGAGCACGGTGTCGAAGCCATTCTGTTCCACGGCGTCCAGAATTAATTCATCCAGCACCTGGGTGCGCACCACCATCGGCCAACTGGTGCGCTTCGCCCGCGGCAGTTTATCCACAATCTGCTGACCGCGTTCTCCGGCCAGCGTGCGTGCGTAGGGATCGAAGAACAATGCGTCCGGACGCTCGCTTTCCATGGCGCGGTACACGGCGACCCATAGCGCGGTGTCGGACACATTCCGGATGAGAGGTTCGCCAGTCATGAACATGTCCCCTGTTTTCGTTTGTGAAAGCATGTCTGCTTGCCACGGCCTTGTAAAGCATGACGGCTTGCAGCCATACCGCAATCAGGCGATGATTTGCCGTCCGCCAGACCGGACACATTCAGTTGGAGGATGTCATGCACCGTATCGCCGTATTCTTGTTAGTTCTGCTTATGCTTACCGCCTGTTCGGTACAGCAGCAACCGCTCCGCACCGTGGAAACGGTGCTGCCTGCGGCCGGCGTGTCGGCCCTGGATGTGACGGCCAATATCGGCAAGCTCAGCATCACGCCCAGCAGCGATGCCAAGGTGCATGTGAGCGTGAATCTGCTGCCCTCCAGCAATTTTTTCGGACTGGTTACCAATACGGACAGCGTGAATGCAGCGCGCGGCGCGAGTCTGAATCACACACTCGACAACGGTACCCTCAAGCTCAGCATGCAATATCCGGCTGATTCCGATGACAGCGGCGTCAACGAACATTGGACCATCGCGCTGCCTGCCAGTGTACACATAAACAGCCACCTCTCCATCGGTGATCTGGATGTGAACGGCATCACCGGCGGTGTGGACGCGAATATGAACATCGGCAAGGTGCTGCTGGACGTTCCCGGCGGCCCGCTCAAGATCACCGCCAACGTGGGCAAGATCCGGGCCACCGCGCATAGCCTGAATTACAGCGCTGTGACCCTGAGCGCGAACGTCGGCAAGACCGCGTTGACCGTGGACGGCGTTTCAGTCGGGGATCACCAGACATCGGGCGCCGGTGACGCGCTGAGTTTCAAAGGCGGCGGCAAGGATACCATCAACCTGCAAGTTAACACCGGCAAGATTGATCTGGCGCTATTGACACATTGATGGCCCAGACCGCGTGTTCGTGCGTGTCATACTTTTTATCTGGCTGATAGCACGGCATGATGGCGCTCGAGTGGCGCCAGTGCCGCCGAAGATCACCCTGTTCCTGCTCACGTGCGCGCTCGCTCAGTTCAGGGCGTGACCGATTCAATACTGGATGATGCCGCTACCGTTTTCGTGTGCAAGAGCGCGGCACCGAGCACGGCCGCGAGTGCGGCGAAGCAGGCTCCGGCAAGAAATGCTGTGTGATAGCCGCCGTTCAAGGCAGCGAGCTGATCGTGACCGGAAGCCAACAGGTCGCCGGTGCGGGCAGCGGCACAGCTCGCCAGAATCGAAAGACCGAGTGCACCGCCCATCATGAACGATGTGTTCACGATACCCGAGGCCAGACCGGATTCGTCCGACGTCACGTCGTTCATGGCTGCCAGCAGCACCGGATTGAAGGCGATGCCGGCGCCAATACCGAGCAGGATCATGCCCGGCAGCACGTCCAGAAAGAAATTTCCGTGCAGCGGCGCACGTGCAAAGAGCGCGAGGCCAATGGCCGCCAGGCCCAGCCCCACTGCGAGCGGCGGCCGGATGCCGAAACGCATCACGAGTTTTGCGGACAGGCCCACCGAGAACGCACCCATGATGATGTTCGCCGGCAGGAAGGCGAGGCCCACCTGCATCGGGCTGTAACCCAGAACTAATTGAAGATACAGCGCCGAGAGAAAGAACCAGGCGAACATGGCGGCGGCCCAGAGCACGCCGACCACGTTGGCGGTAGCGAGATTGCGCAGCCGGAACAGGCCGAGTGGCACGAGCGGCGCGTGCACCTGCGTCTCGATCCAGAAAAACACCGCGAGCAACCCGGCCGCGGCGGCAAGCAGACCAAGTGTTTGCGCCGAACTCCAACCACTGTCGTTGCCGTTCACGATGGCATACACGGCCAGCATGAGCGCGGCCGTTACGGTAAGCGCGCCGCCGATGTCGAGATGCCGACTGGCCGTGGCATTGCATGCCGCCGGCAGCAGCCTCAGCGAAAAGATAACCACCACAAATCCCACAGGTATGTTCACGAGAAAAATCCAGTGCCAGTTGAGTGTGTCGGTCAGCACACCGCCGAGCAGCACGCCGATGCTGCCACCACCCGAGCACACGAAGCCGAACACACCCATGGCTTTGGCGCGCTCGGCCGGCTCGGTGAACAGGTTCATCATGAGTGAGAGCGCCACGGCGGAAACAATGGCGCCGCCGATGCCCTGGATCGCCCGCGCTGCGATTAGGAATCCTTGCGTGTTGGCCAGGCCGCAGGCCAGCGACGCCAAAGTAAAGAGCGCGATGCCGGCCAAGAACAGCCGGCGCTGGCCGTAGAGATCGCCCAATCGACCGCCCAGCAGCAGGAATCCGCCGAAAGTGAGCAGATAGGTGTTCACCACCCAGGCGAGCGAAGTCTCGGAAAAACCGAGGTCCGTGCGGATGGAGGGCAGTGCCACGTTCACGATGGTGGTGTCCAGCACGATCATGAGCGCGCCCAGACACAGCACACCGAACGCCAACCAGCGGCGGTCGCGTGCTGTCGGCGGGACGGTACCACTTTCGATCACGGTCTTTGCCATTCGCATTTCTTAAAGCGAAATCATCGGTTTGAAGCCGCCCCAGAACATGCGCCTGGCATCGAAGGGGAATTGCTTCGGGTCCATCGGTACGCGTGGATCGGCCATGACTTTCTTGAACACCTGATCACGGTGGGCGCGCGACTTGTACGCCGCCCACGCGCACACCACAACCTCGCCGGGCTTGAGCTTTACGGCTTGCGGGAACGAGGTGAGCTTGCCCGGTTTCACGTCATCGCCGAGGCATTCGACGTATTGCAGCGCGCCGTGCTCACGCCAGATCTGACCCATGCGGCGCTCCAGGCGGCGGAAGGCCGTCAGTTTCTTTTTCGGCACCGGTGTAACGAAAATTTCCACGTAATTCATAACTCCTCCAATATGCGATCGTTTAACCAACTGCTTCCATAAATTCTTTCAGATTTTTGCCGATAATCTGTGTCCAACCATACTCGAAATTCTGCCTGGCAAATATCCGCCCTGTTCAGTTAGCCCTGATAGGCACATTCCAGTTCGGCGATGTCAAGCTTTTTCATCTGCATCATGGCACGCATCACGCGCGCGGATTTTTCTGCATCCGGATCGGCCAACAGCTTGGGCAGCACCGTCGGCACGATCTGCCAAGACAGGCCGTACTTGTCCTTGAGCCAGCCGCAGACCTGCGCTTTGGCATCGCCGCCGGCGCCGAGTTTTTCCCAGAAATGGTCCAGTTCTTTCTGGGTTTCGCAATACACCTGGAATGAAACCGCCTCGTTGAACTTGAATTGCATGCTGCCGGCACCGTTGAGCGCGGTGAAATTCTGGCCGTCGAGCGTGAATTCCACAGTCAACACCATGTCCTCCGGCACACCCAGTTGTTCCCCGGCTTCCCTGCCGTAGCGCAGAATCTTGCCGAGCTTCGAGTTCTTGAAGATGCCGGTGTAGAAGCGCGCCGCTTCCTCGGCCTCGCCATGGTTAAACCACA
>JBOIAY010000096.1:0-7298 GCA_050739255.1 Gammaproteobacteria bacterium | reverse complement strand
CACCGCTACGGAATTCCTGCAAGTATCCGGTCAGAAGCCGACGCTGTATCAGCGGATGTTCATGATGCAAAGTCCTGAGGTGGTGTGCATCGGTCTTCAAGCCATGTTGAAGCGCAAGCCCAGCGTTATGGCTGGCCGGATGAACGCCTTGATGGTCTGGTCCAACCGCTTGATACCGCGCCGCTGGTCCGCTGCCTTCACCAACTGTCTCATGACCATGCGATGAAGGGCCGTCTCGTGTATGCGTGAGTTGTCGCACGGCATCCAACTGCTGCGGTCGCAGGATTATCGGCGCATGCCGTGGGAAAATGGTCGCGGCTGGACCACCGAAATCGCGGTATTTCCCGCAGATGCCGGCCTCAACGGCAAACCCTTCGACTGGCGCGTGAGTCTCGCAGACGTGGACACCGATTGTGAATTCTCCGTATTCCCCGGCTACGATCGCAGCATCCTTTTGGCCGAAGGCGCCGGCATGGAACTGAGCTTTGATTCAGCCCCCACGCAATGCATCACACAACGCTACCAACCGTTTCGTTTCAAGGGTGAATGGAATGCCCGCTGCCGGCTACTGGATGGCCCGGTGCGGGATTTCAATGTCATGAGTGCACGCGTCAAATATACCCATACTTGTGAAGTAATTATGTCGTCAGTCTCGATTGACTGGCAGTCGCATACAGAGACCGTACTGGTTTATTGCGTTGAGGGCGGACTTATTCTGGAAGGTGCGAGCGACGGGAAAATCGAACTGGACACACGCCATAGTCTATTGCTGGAAAAGCGTGACGAGGGTCCCGAAAATTTAGCGTTGAAAATCTCTGGCTCGTCGGCCGGAATGGTCGTGGCGATTGTAATGTGTTTACCAATTTAGTTTGGTTACTTTAGCCGTACCACGATGACGGATGCAGGCGGCTAATGGAATGATCATTGTTCGGAGTTTTTCAACAAAATGGGTCGGAATGCGCCTACCGGCCAGATGCCACATTTCGCCAAAAATGGACATTGCACTCTGTGTAGTTTGGGTCGCGCGTGCAGTACTGGATATGCCCTGTCAGGCGAGCCTAACGCAACGCACTGAATTTCGTGGCAATATGACCAACAACTGGCCTATTAAGGCCAACTGTTAGTCATATTCGCAAAGCCTGACGCAGCAGGCGAAGGCTGGTGGGCCTGCCAGGGCACGAAACATTGTTTCGTGCGGGCCTGCACGGACGCAGGCCCCGGACTTTCATACGGAGCAGGAAGCGGAGGATGAAAGCGAACCTGTATTCTTCCGAGGGTTCGAGTCCTTCAGAAATTTCAGTATTTATTTGGTGGGCCTGCCAGGACTCGAACCTGGGACCAAGGGATTCACATGTTCCCGCCGTTTCCGATGGGGGTGGACTATCTCATCACCCGCAGCATTTTTGCTGGTGGGGTGCGGGACGCTCTAGCCTGTCATTAAGGGCACTACAGCCCCCAGGTAGTCTCTGCACCTTCCGGTGGTGTACCGCCGGCTTGGCTCAGGGTTGCCAGCGGCCAAGCCGTTGAGGGTTCCCTGAATTCATCCCGTTTTTCGGCCGCACCTTTCGGCGCGGTGTCACCATTTAAGATGAGTCCCCTGCTCTAACCAACTGAGCTACAGGCCCAAACATCTAAACACTGAACCGTCCCTGGTATGTTGTCCAGCTCGACATCCCTGTCTCGCGTTCGCCGAGCGCGAAGCTGTGCTTCGCGTAAAGACACCCGTCTCACCCCCTGCTATAACCAACTGAGCTACAGGCCCACAGGTCTTAGCATTGAGCCATCCATGGCAACTCGACGGCTCGGCTTCCTGCCGAGCGCTCGTCGCTGCGCGACTCGCCCCCTGGCCGCTCCCGGCGTCTTGCCTCTCGCGGCACTTGTGCATCCTTACACATCGCTCAGCAACTGAGCCACAGGCCACACATATTCTACTCGTTACCTTAATTCCTTAAGCAGTGAGTTATAGATTATGATTATCTTCATATGAAGAAACTCTTGGTACCCAACCGCGATTGCGTTATCTGCCGCCATCATTTAAAAGGACGCCAACGCAAGTATTGCAGCCGTAATTGCAAGAATGCTGATACCAATAATCGCCATCAAAACTATGTTAGTCAGCAAGCCAGGGGTTTACGCCGCAAATTGGCATTGATAGATGAAAGAGGTGGGGCTTGTGAGCTGTGTGGGTATCATAAGAACTATGCGGCTCTCGCATGGCACCACAAAGATCGATCTCTGAAACACTTTGAACTGGATTTGCGCGCGATGTCCAATAGGAGCGAGGAGATTCTACGCAGGGAAGTCGCTAAATGTGAACTACTCTGTTCCAACTGTCACGCCGAAACTCATCATCCTGAATGCCGATTGGTAGATCGATGAAAACGATCCCCAGCTAAACAAGGCCGCGTCATACGCGGCCTTGTTTACTCACTCGATTGCAATCGCTCAGGACGAGGATTCGTCCAGGAAACTGCGCAACTGGTCGGAACGTGACGGGTGCCGCAATTTGCGCAAGGCTTTGGCTTCGATTTGACGGATGCGTTCGCGGGTGACGTCAAACTGTTTGCCAACCTCTTCCAGAGTATGGTCGGTGTTCATGTCTATGCCGAAACGCATGCGCAGCACTTTGGCTTCGCGCGGCGTGAGGCTCGCGAGTACCGAATGCGTCTGTTCGCGCAAGCCCTCGTTGGTGGCGGCATCCGCAGGGGATGTAACCGAACCGTCCTCGATGAAATCCCCCAGGTGCGAATCCTCGTCATCACCGATGGGCGTCTCCATGGAGATCGGTTCCTTGGCGATCTTGAGCACCTTGCGCACTTTGTCTTCAGGCATTTCCATCTTGACGGCCAATTCTTCCGGCGTCGGCTCGCGGCCCATCTCCTGCAGCATGCTGCGTGAGATGCGGTTGAGCTTGTTGATCGTCTCGATCATGTGCACCGGGATACGGATGGTGCGTGCTTGGTCGGCGATGGAACGCGTGATGGCCTGGCGTATCCACCAAGTCGCATAGGTCGAGAACTTGTAACCGCGGCGGTATTCGAACTTGTCCACCGCTTTCATGAGTCCGATGTTGCCTTCCTGGATCAAATCCAGGAACTGCAGGCCGCGATTGGTGTATTTCTTGGCGATGGAGATCACCAGGCGCAGGTTCGCCTCCACCATTTCTTTCTTGGCGCGGCGGGCCTTGGCCTCGCCGATGGACATCTGGCGGTTGATTTCCTTGAGCTCCAGGATCGAGAGGTGCGCGTCTTTTTCGATGGCGATGAGCCGGTGCTGCAGGCGCACCACTTCTTCTTTCTGCTTGCCGAGCGCCGAGGACCATTTGCGTTTGGACTTGATCTGACGGTCAATCCAGCGGGTGTTGGTTTCGTTTTCCGGGAAGCTCTTGATGAAGTCCTTGCGCGGCATGCCGGCCTTGCTTACACACAGAGCCATGATCTGGCGTTCCTGAGAGCGAATAGTGTCCACCATATGGCGCAAGCCGCCGGTGAGCACGTCGGTCATGCGCAACGTGAGTTTCAGCTGCATGAGTGCTTCCGCCAACTGCTTGCGCACCCGGATGGTGCTCTTGTGAGCGGTGCCGTGTTTGGCAATGGTCTTCACCACCTTGTCGTGCAGTTTCTTCAACTGCGCGAAGCGGCGCGCGGCCTCCTCCGGATCCGGGCCGGTATCCACGGGGTTTTCGTCCGCGTCCGCGTTGCCCTCTTCTTCCTCGTCGTCACCCGCCTTGCCGGACTTGGCTTTGACCGGGGCTTCCACGTCGTCGCTGTCTTCGCTGTCCTCGTTTTCGTCCGCCGGTGCGGCTTCACTTGCTGCGGGTGCTTCCGCGGCTGGCGCCGTCTCCTGTTCTGGTATGTCGGCATAGGGATCAATGAAACCGGAGATGATGTCCGTGAGTTTGGTGCGGCCTTCGGCGATGCCGGCGTATTCGGAGAGCAGCAGCTCCGAGGACGCAGGATAGGTGGCCACGGCGGACAACACCTGCAAAAGACCTTCCTCGATGCGCTTGGCGATGCGGATTTCGCCTTCGCGGGTGAGCAGCTCGACCGTGCCCATCTCGCGCATATACATGCGCACCGGATCTGTGGTGCGGCCGAATTCCGCATCCAGTGCGGCGAGCGCGGCAGCCGCCTCTTCCGCGGCTTCATCGTCATCTGCGGAAGACGCCGACGCTTCGGTCAGCAGCAGCTGATCGGCATCCGGGGCTTCTTCGTGCACCGGGATGCCCATGTCGTTGATCATGGCGACGATTTCTTCGATCTGCTCGGGATCCACGATTTCGTTGGGCAGATGGTCGTTCACCTGGGCATAGGTGAGATAACCCTGCTCCTTGCCCTTGGCAATGAGGAGTTTGAGTTTCGACTGTTTGTCTTCTTTCAGGTCGTTCATGGTGTCTCGGGTGAAAAACGGCGCCTGGTGCGGCGCCGGAGGGGAACCGTTAATTTTATCAGAAAACCCCAATTTTTCCAGGTTAAACACCCGCTTCATGGCTGGGAACCGCTCGGATCCTCGCGTCGTGCCCTGAGCAGACGGGAAAGTTCGGTTTTTTCGTCCACTTCCAGGGCGCGTTGACGTGAGGCTTCCAGCAGCACAGCAAGGCGCTGTTCCGCGGGGCGGCGGCTTGTCAACTGGGCCATTACCGCCTCAAATTCGCTTTCCATGGCGTCTATCGGCGTGACCAGTTCCGCCTGGGCAAGTTTCATGAGATAGCTCCCAATCTCTGTATCTCGCCAGTGCTCCAGCAGGCCGGCCCCCGTAATATGGGGGTGGGCTAAGGCATATTCCAGTAAGGCCTTTAAGACCTCCGCGCCCTTGAGGCCCAGCCCGTCGAGGCTCGCGGGGGCACCCGCCAAGCTTGCCAGCGCCGGCTGGTTGAGCAACAGGATGATGGCACTGCGTACCGGCGTTCTCCGGCCCGGCTGGCTTTGGAAAGCCGCGCGGCGGGGTGGCGTGATGCTGCCCGCCGGTTGAGTAAGCATAGTCAATTTTTGGGAATCCACTTGGGCGCGTTGCGCCAGCTCCGCAACCAACATCTCGCGGAAAACACCGGCCGGCAGGCGTGCCAAGTGCGGCCGGGCCAGTTCCACCAGCCGGGCCCGGCCGTCCAGGCTGCCCAGCTCCGTCTGGCTGACCAGCGAGTCCAGCAGGAAACGCGACAAGGGCTCCGCCTGTTTGAACCGGGCCTCAAAGGCATCCTTGCCTTCCTTGCGCACCAGGCTGTCGGGGTCTTCGCCTTCGGGCAGGAACAGAAACTTGATTTGCCGGCCTTCACGCGTTTCGGGCAGGGTGTTTTCGAGTGCGCGCCAAGCCGCAGCACGGCCCGCCCGGTCGCCATCGAAACAAAACATGAGTTCCGACGTGACGCGGAAGAGCTTCTTCAGATGATCCGTCGTAGTGGCCGTGCCGAGGGTTGCGACCGCATAGCGCAGGCCATGTTGATGCAGGGCCACCACGTCCATGTAGCCTTCCACCACCAGCAAGCGCGGGATGTCCCGTAGCACCTGCCGTACTTCATACAGGCCGTAAAGTTCCCGGCCCTTATGGAACAAGGGTGTTTCCGGTGAATTCAGGTACTTTGGCTCCTCGTTGCCGATGACGCGGCCGCCAAAGGCGATGATGCGACCACGACTGTCGCGGATCGGGAACATGATGCGTTCGCGGAAGCGGTCGTAGTAACGGCCGTCGTCCTTGCGGATGATGAGTCCCGCCGCGAGCAGATCTTTTTGCGCAGCTTCCTCTTTGCCCAGATTCTTGAGCAGCGTGTCCCAGCCGGTGGGCGCGAAGCCGATGCCGAATTCCGCGGCAATCTCGCCGCTCAAGCCCCGGCCTTTCAGGTAGGTGACGGCTTCGGGCGCGTTCTTGAGCGCTTCACGGTACACGCGTTCGGCCTGGTCCAGGATTGCGTATAGCGGCGCTAGGTCCGAACGGGTTTCACCCGCTTCCTGCGGCACTTCCATGCCCACCATGGAAGCGAGCTGACGTATGGCCTCCACGAAGTCCAGGTGTTCGTAATCCATGAGAAAGCCCAGCGCGGTGCCATGCACGCCACAGCCGAAACAATGGAAAAACTGCTTGGCCGGACTCACGGTGAAAGACGGGGTTTTCTCGGTATGGAAGGGACAACAGGCGGTGAATTCGCGGCCATGCTTTTTGAGCGGCACGCGCGCGTCAATCACTTCCACGATATCCACGCGGCTGATGAGTTCGTCAATAAAGGCTTGTGGAATGCGTGCCATTCGGGAAGTGAGGGGTGAAGTGTGAGAAATGAGGAGATGGTTTGAGCGAGGAATTTTTTCCTTACTCCTCACCCCTCGCTCCTCACCTCAAAGGCTTTAAAAGAATAGCCCATGACCAACAGTCACTTGGACAGTGAGCAGGTGTTCAGCCGCCCAGTTTCGCCTTGATGCGCGCGCTCACCGCGCCCATGTCGGCGCGGCCTTGCACCTGTGGTTTGAGCAGACCCATGACCTTGCCCATATCCTTGATGGTGCCGGCGCCGCTGGTTTTGACGGCGTCCGCGATCAGCCGATCCAGCTCCGCTTCGGAAAGCTGCGCCGGAAGGTATGTCTGGATCAGCTTGATTTCCGCCCGTTCCTGATCCGCCAGATCCTGGCGTTTGCCTTTCTCGTATTGCACCACCGATTCACGGCGCTGCTTGACCATCTTGTCCAGCACTGCCAACACCTGGGTGTCGTCGAGCTGGATGCGTTCATCCACTTCACGTTGTTTGATGGCAGCGAGGATCAAGCGGATCACCGACAGGCGCGGTTTGTCGCCCGCGCGCAAGGCGTCCTTCATATCGGCGGTGATTTTGTCTCTCAGCAGCATGTAAATGATTACCTTGGAAAACAAAGCGGCGCTTTCCATTGGAAAAGCGCCGCATGAAAACCGGATCGGGTAGCCCGATCAATACATCCGGATACGGCGTGCCTGCTCGCGGGAAAGCTTCTTCAAGTGGCGTTTCACGGCGGCGGCCATTTTGCGCTTGCGTTCCTGGGTGGGCTTTTCATAGAACTCGCGGCGGCGCAGTTCGGTCATGACTCCGGCTTTTTCACAAGAACGCTTGAAGCGGCGCAGGGCGGCGTCAAAGTGCTCGTTATCCTTCACGCGTACGCTGGGCATGCAGTTCTTACCTTTGAATCTATGTCTATGGTTTGCCCCGGCCCAGGACCGGCCGGAAAGGGCGGGAATTCTACCGGCCGGCGTGTAGAATTGCAAAAACGAGGGCGAAAATGCGGGTTCTGGGCATCGAGACTTCCTGTGACGAAACCGGCGTCGCCGTCTATGACGGCGAACGC
>JBOIAY010000095.1:0-14308 GCA_050739255.1 Gammaproteobacteria bacterium | reverse complement strand
CATCACCCTCGCCGACCCACATGGACTCGAATACTTCTTTCGCGATCTTGCCGGAAATCGTGTTGTCACCGATGCGCTTGAGCAGTCCCGCCAATGCTGGGGCCGTGACCGGGCTCTGGCTGATATCCTTGTTGTCCTTGTTGAGGGCGGCGGACAGATCCCCCATCACCCAGTTGGCGCACAGCTTTGCCTCGCCGCCCGCGGCTTTAACCACGGCTTCGTAGTAATCAGCCAGCTCGCGGCTGGCTGTGAGCAGTCCCGCATCATAGGCAGAAAGGGTGTATTGCCGCATGAAGCGTTGTTTTTTATCGTCCGGCAGCTCAGGCAGCGTCAGGCGCACCTCCTCGATGAAGGCCGGGCTGATATCCAGTGGCAGCAGGTCGGGGTCCGGGAAATACCGGTAATCATTGGCTTCCTCCTTGCTACGCATGGGACGGGTCTCGTTCTTTTTGGAATCGTATAGTCGTGTCTCCAGCACCACCTTGCCGCCGCTCTCGATCAGCTCTATCTGCCGCTCAACTTCATAATTGATTGCTTTTTCGACGAAATGAAAAGAATTGATGTTCTTGAGCTCCGCTCGGGTACCAAACTTTGATTCACCCTTGCGCCGTACTGAAACGTTGGCATCGCATCTGAAAGAACCTTCCTGCATGTTGCCGTCACAGATTTCAAGATAGCGCACCAGCGAATGAATCTTCTTCATATAGGTCACGGCTTCCTTTGCCGAGCGCATATCCGGCTCCGAGACGATTTCCAGCAGCGGTGTGCCGGCGCGGTTGAGATCAATACCGCTCACGCCCTGCAAACCTTCGTGCAGCGATTTGCCGGCATCCTCCTCCAGATGCGCGCGCGTGATACCAATGCGTTTACTGGAACCGTCATCCAGTTCGACTTCCACCTGGCCCTTCGCCACCACCGGCAGCTCGTACTGGCTGATCTGGTAACCCTTGGGTAAATCAGGATAGAAATAATTCTTGCGAGCGAACACCGAGTGCGGCGCAATCGCGGCGCCGATGGCCAGACCGAATTTCACCGCCATGCGCACGGCTTCCTTATTCAGCACCGGCAACACGCCCGGATAACCCAGATCCACCAGACAGGCCTGCGTGTTCGGCGTGGCGCCGAACGCGGTGGACGCGCCCGAGAAGATCTTACTCTTCGTCAGAAGCTGCGTGTGAATCTCAAGCCCGATGACCGTTTCCCATTCCATTTCTTATAACCCTGCTTTCAAGTATATCTATGTTGGTGCTGCGTACTGCGTGCTGTGTGCTGCGATAAAACAAAGATTCCAGGTTCTTTGCGCAGCACGCAGCACTCAGCACCTTCTTCATTCAAATCCTTCCGGGATTCGTGTATGCCAATCCGTTTCCTGCTGGTAGTGGTGCGCCGTCGCGAGTAGGTGTGCTTCATCGAAATAATTGCCAATGATCTGTAAACCAACCGGCAGTCCGTCCACGAACCCCATGGGGATGGAAATCCCGGGCAAGCCGGCGAGGTTCACGCCGTTGGCGTAGATGTCGTTAAGGTACATGGTCACCGGGTCGTCGGTTTTCTCACCCAATCCAAACGCCGGTGTCGGTGTCGTCGGCCCCATGATCACGTCCACGCTCTTGAAAGCCTCGAGGAAATCCTGGCGGATGAGCGTACGGGTCTTCTGGGCTTTCAGATAATAGGCATCATAGTAGCCGGCAGACAGCACATAGGTGCCGGTCATGATGCGACGCTTCACTTCCGCGCCGAAACCCTCGCCACGGCTGCGCGTGTACAGGTCCAGAAGGTCAACCGGATTTTCGCAGCGGTGGCCGAAGCGCACACCGTCGAAACGCGCCAGGTTGGAAGAACACTCGGCAGGCGCCACGACATAATAAGTCGGCACCGACAGCCAGAAATTCGGCAGACTGATATCCAGAACCTCCGCACCGAGCTTCTTATATATAGAGAGCGCCGCGTGCACCGCCTCACCCACGCGCCGATCCAGACCCTGATCGAAGAATTCCTTCGGCAAGCCGATGCGCAAACCCTTGAGGGGCTGGTTGAGTTCCTCGACGTAATCCGGCACCGGTTTGTCCACGCTGGTGGAATCCCGCGGATCAAATCCTGCGATAACGTTCATCAGCGACGCGGCGTCTTCGGCGGTATAAGTTATGACGCCCGCCTGATCCAGGCTGGATGCAAACGCGACCATGCCGTAGCGTGACACCCGGCCATACGTGGGTTTGATGCCTGTGAGTCCCGTGAGCGCCGCCGGCTGACGGATGGAGCCGCCAGTGTCGGTGCCGGTCGCGGCCGGCGCCAGACGCGCCGCCACTGCCGCCGCGGAACCTCCAGAAGAACCGCCCGGCACGCGGGTCTCATCCCAGGGGTTTTTCACCGGGCCGTAGAAACTGGTTTCGCTGGATGAGCCCATGGCGAATTCGTCCATGTTGGTCTTGCCCAGCATCACGGTGCCGGCCTGTTTCAGACGCTCGACAATGGTCGCATCATAGGGCGCGATGAAATTGTTCAGCATTTTTGAACCGCAACTGGTCTTTACGCCAGTAGTGCAAAAAATATCCTTGTGCGCCAGCGGCAACCCAGTGAGCGGGCCGGCTTCGTCTTTCTTGATGCGCGCATCGGCGGCGCGCGCCGCGGCCAGAGCTTCGTCCTGCAGCACGGTGATGAAAGCATTCAATCGCGGATTAAAGCGCTCGATGCGTGCCAGATAGGCGCGGGTGAGTTCTTCGCTGGAGACTTTTCGAGTCTTCAGCGCATGCGACAATTGAGCAAGAGTTTTGGTGTGCATGGTACAAATTCAATGGACGACTAAAATCGCGGCGGAGACCGCCGCTACCACGAAGCCGCTGCTAACAGTTATTCGATTACCTTTGGCACAAGGTAAAAACCGGCTTCCACCTGCGATGCGTTTTCCTGGAACAGGCCCCGCTGATTGGCCTCGGTCACGGCATCCTCCCGCAGGCGCTGGGTCATGTCGAGAGGATGAGCCATGGGCGCGATGTTGTCGGTACCGGCCTGATCCAGTTGCGCCACGAAATCCAGGATGCGCGACAGATTGTCGGCGTAGCGGGAAATGTCCGCGTCACTGATGGCAAGGCGCGCCAGGCGCGCAATGCTTCGGACCTCGTCCGGGGTGAGAGACATGCCGGGACTCCGCTGGATGTTATCAGGGAAAACTCGCCAGATTTCCGCGAATTATGGCATAAACCGGCTTGCCGCCGCTGCCCGCCGTTGTTAGAGTAGTGCGCCTTCAAGAGGCCCATGATCCAGAACCACCCCAAACCACAAAAACCATGTTCAAAAGCCTGCGCGGAATTTTTTCCACCGATTTGTCCATAGACCTTGGCACTGCCAATACGCTTATTTACATGCGTGGCAAGGGCGTCATTCTCAACGAACCCTCGGTGGTCGCCATCCGCGAGGAACACGGCCGCGGCAACAAAGTCATCGAAGCCTATGGCGTCGATGCCAAGCGCATGCTGGGCCGCACCCCCGGCAATATCGTCGCGATCCGCCCCATGAAAGACGGCGTCATCGCAGACTTCACCGTCACCGAACAGATGCTCAAATATTTCATCCGGAAGGCGCATGGCAACCGTTACTTCCGGCCCACGCCACGCGTGCTGGTGTGCGTGCCCTACGGCGCCACACAGGTGGAGCGTCGCGCCATCCGCGAGTCGGCGGCTGGCGCCGGCGCACGCAAAGTGTATCTCATCGAGGAACCCATGGCCGCCGCCATCGGTGCCGGACTGCCGGTGCATGAAGCCAAAGGTTCCATGGTGCTGGACATCGGTGGCGGCACGTCCGAGGTGGCGGTGATCTCGCTCAACGGCATCGTGTACGCCGCCTCGGTGCGCATCGGCGGCGACAAGTTCGACGAAGCGATCATCAATTATATCCGCCGCAATTACGGCACCCTGATTGGCGAAGCCACCGCCGAGCGCATCAAGCACGAGATCGGCTCCGCCTATCCTGGCAAGGAGTTGCGGGAGATGGAAGTAAAGGGCCGCAACCTGTCAGAAGGCGTGCCCCGCAGTTTCGTGCTGAACAGCAATGAAATTCTGGAAGCCCTGCAGGAGCCGCTTGCCGGCATCGTGGGCGCGGTCAGGGCCGCCCTGGAGCAGACGCCGCCGGAACTGGGTTCCGACGTAGCTACCAACGGCATCGTGCTCACCGGCGGCGGCGCGCTGCTCAAGGATGCGGACCGGCTGCTGCGGGAAGAAACCGGTCTGCCGGTGATCCTCGCCGATGACCCCCTCACCTGCGTGGCCCGCGGTGGCGGCAAGGTACTGGAACTCATTGACGAATACGGCCCGGAAACCTTTGCTGTCGAATGACGGCGGCGATATTCTCCCGAAACCGCCTCTTGGCTGTTGCCGCCGCGGCCTGCACGCCGGAAAGTCGCGGACTGAAATCACAGCCGGTGGATTCCGCGCCGAGGTCCGCTTGCACGTCAGCTTACCTTTGACCGCTCATTATCTGTCTGCTTTTCACAGCGCAGGCTGAACCACCGTGTTCGCCCTGCGCCGTCCACAACGCTCCCCCCGGCTCTTCACCAACAATCCGGCGGGTGCCATGCGCACGCTGCTGCTCATTGCCGTCTGCATCCTGCTCATGTTCTACGACCACCAACGCGGCCATCTGGAAAAAGTGCATGCGGCCCTGTCCACACTGGTGTATCCGATGCAAGCGGCAGTAAATGCGCCCTACGCACTTGCCGGCTGGGCCTGGGAAAAACTCGCGACCCATACGGCGCTGGTGAGGGAGAACACCACTCTCAAACAACAACTGCTCACAGATTCAGTGCGGTTGCAACAATTCGCCGCACTGGAGCAGGAGAACGCGCGTCTGCGGGAACTCATGCAGGCGGACGCCAGGGTGAACGGGCACGTGGAGGCAGCAAGCTTACTGGCGGTGGACCTGAATCCCTTCCGCCACACCATTGTAATTGACAAGGGCACCCACGATCAGGTGTACGTGGGTCAGACGCTGCTGGATAACCACGGCATCATCGGCCAGATCATCCGGGTGGGGCCTGTGTCGTCCGAGGCCGCGCTCATCTCCGACCCAAGCCAGGCCATCCAGGTACAAATCAACCGCACCGGCCTGCGCACCCTCGCCGTCGGCGGCGCCGATGTAAACGTACTCACACTGCCCTATCTGGCGAATAACGCCGACGTGAAACCGGGCGATTTGCTGGTCACTTCCGGCCTCGGTGGCCGTTATCCGGCCGGCTACCCGGTGGCAGTAATTACCCAGGTACACCGCGATCCCGCTGAACCCTTCGCCACGGTCATGGCACGGCCGGTGGCCGATATGGACCACGGTCATGAGGTGTTGCTGTATTTCCCGAGCGTGACCCCGCCACCGGTGCCAAAACCAGAGACGCGCACCAAGAAAAAACCGGCAAGGGAAAAGCCGTCCAGAAAGAAACCGCGATGAACACCATCATCAGACGCCGCGCCAACTGGATCATCGTGCTCACCTATCTGGTGGCGCTGTTGCTCACGATCTGGCCGCTGCCAGATTGGGCCGAACCATTCCGTCCAGCCTGGGTAGTGCTGGCCACCGTGTACTGGTGCCTGTACCTGCCCCGCCGCGTGGGACTACTGGCCACGTTTGTGGTGGGTATCCTGGTGGACACGCTCACGGGTTCACTTTTGGGCGAACACGCCCTGGCGCTGCTGCTGGTGGCATGGGTTACGCTCAAAATGCACATGCAGGTCCGTGTCTATACCTGGTGGCAACAAACCATCGTGGTATGCATTCTGATGCTCGTCTATACCTTCGTGCTCTACTGGATAGACGGAATGCTCGGCTATCTCCAGGGCGCGCTGCTGCGCTGGATGCCGGTACTCATCACCACCCTGTTGTGGCCCTGGGGCATGCAGCTTCTGGGCTTCCTGCAACAGCGTTATCAAGTCAGTTAACGATCAGCCCGGTCGCGCATACCTAACACCATGGCACGCATCCGCATCCGCAACGAATGGCTGGAACGCCACCAGTTTACTTTGCGCATTGTCACCGTTGGCATCATCGGCCTGGTGCTATTGCTGGCGGTGGTGGCAAGGTTGTTTTATCTCCAGATCATCGGCCACGAACATTATGTGACCCTCGCCGAAGGTAATCGTCTGCGCAATGAGCCGGTGACCCCTCCGCGCGGGCTCATTTATGATCGCAACGGCATCTTACTGGCGGAAAATCGCCCGAGCTATGAATTGGACATCATTCCCGAGCGGGTACCTGATCTCAAAGCCACGATTGCCGCGCTCGGCAAGGTCGTGGCCATCCGCCCCCAGGATGTGAAGCAATTCTATGACCTGCTCAAGACCAAGCGTCCCTATCAGCCGCTGCCGATACGCAGCAATCTTTCCGAAACCGAGGTGGCGCGCTTTGCAGTGGACCGCCAGAACTTCCCCGGCGTGGACATCCGCGCCACGCTCATGCGGTATTACCCACTGGGACCGGTAACAGCGCATGTAATCGGTTACACCGGCATCATCAGCGCGGATGAAATGACCAGCCTGGATCCCGACCAGTACAACAACACCTCCCAGGTGGGAAAGATCGGTATCGAGGGCGCGTATGAAAACCTGCTGCACGGTTCTATCGGTGTGCGTCAGGTGGAAACCGACGCCCAGGGCCGCACGGTGCGCACCGTGTCCTACACCCCGCCGGTACCAGGCAGCAATCTGTATCTCAGCCTGGATGTACGCTTGCAGGAAGCCGCGGAAAAGGCTCTGGGCAATTACAACGGCGCGGTGGTGGCGATTGACCCCCGCAACGGCGAAGTACTGGCGCTGGTGAGCACACCCTCCTTCGATCCCAACCAATTCGTGGGTGGTATCAGCCCCGATGAATTCGCCAGACTTAATACCAGCCCCGATCAACCGCTCTTCAACCGCGCATTGCGCGGCCAATACCCGCCAGGCTCCACCATCAAACCGTTCCTCGCGCTTGCGGCTCTGGATTATCACGTGATGGATCCGTTCAAGGACTTGATGTGCCCCGGTTATCTTTACGTACCCCACAATCCGCATCCTTACCGCGACTGGAAACGCGGCGGACACGGCGAGATTGATATGCCAAACGCCATCACCCAGTCCTGCGATGTGTACTTCTATACCGTGGCCCTGAAGCTCGGCATCGACCGCATCCATCAATATCTCACCACGCAGCTGGGCTTCGGCGAACCGAGCGGCATTGACCTCATGGGTGAGCGCGACGGCGTGGTGCCCTCGCCGGCATGGAAGCGAAAAACACTGCACCAGCCCTGGTATCTGGGCGATCTGGTCATCGTAGGCATCGGCCAAGGCTATCTGCTGGTGACACCACTGCAACTGGCCGACGGCACGGCTACCATCGCCATGCACGGCGAACGGTTCGTACCGCATCTTTTGCACGCCATCGGCAATCCGCTTTCGGGCGTGATCACCGACACCACTCCGCACGCGCTACTACCGGTGCAGGAGTCTTATCCCAACGCCTGGAACATCGTGGTCCAGGCCATGAAGAACGTGGTGGCCACACAGGAAGGCACAGCCCACCGCATCGGCATCGGGGCAAAGTACAGTATTGGCGGCAAGACCGGCACCGCGCAGGTGCATCGCAAGCGCTTGGGTGTGTTCGGCGAGGAAAACGAGTTGGACATCCCCAAGCGGTTCCGCGACAACGCGCTGTTCATCGCCTTTGCGCCAGTGAAAGATCCGAAAATCGCCGTGGCGGTGGTGGTGGAACACGGTGGCGGCGGCGCCACCACCGCCGCACCCATAGCGCGCCAGGTCATGGACGAGTATCTTCTAAACGAAACCGGCAGCCGCGTGAACCCTCCATGATGCTAAACGACTTCGCCTACGCAACATCCCGAGGCGAGCCCGGCTTCGGCGAACGGCTGCTGCACCGCCTGCATCTGGACGGCCCGCTGCTGCTTGCTATCGTGGTACTGGCGCTCGTGGGCCTCGCGATTCTCTACGGCGCCAGCAACCAGGACGCCGGCATGGTGTACCGGCAGGCGATACGGCTGGCACTATCGTTCGTGGTGCTGCTGGCCGTGGCACAAATCTCACCACAATTCTTGCGCCTGTGGTCGCCATGGCTGTTTGCACTGGGACTCGTGTTGTTGCTGTTCACGCTGCATTTCGGCCACATCGGCCGCGGCGCACAACGCTGGCTGAGTTTCGGCGCGATGCGTTTCCAGCCCTCCGAAATCATGAAGATCGCCGTGCCCATGATGGTAGCTTGGTATCTGCATGAGAAACCCTTGCCACCCAGCTGGAAGCAATTGTTTCCACTGGCGGCCATGATCTTCATTCCAGTGCTGCTGGTGGCGGTGGAACCGGATCTGGGCACGGCGCTGCTCATATTGAGCGCTGGCGCCTTCGGCGTATTTCTTGCCGGCTTGCGCAAACGTGTCATTCTGATTTTGGTGTTACTGCTGGCCATCGCCACACCTATCGTCTGGCATTTCATGCACGGCTACCAGCGTGACCGGATGCTGACCTTCCTCAATCCGCAGCGCGCCCCGCTGGGTGCCGGTTATCACATCATCCAGTCGCAGATTGCCATCGGTTCGGGAGGCATGTTCGGCAAGGGCTGGCTGCACGGCAGCCAATCGCAACTGGATTTTCTGCCGGAAAGTTCCACGGATTTCATTTACGCGGTGCTAGGCGAGCAATTCGGCTTCATCGGCGCCATCGCACTGCTGGCACTCTACGGCTTCATCATCGGACGCTCGCTGTATATCGCGCTGCGCGCCCAGGACACCTATTCGCGGCTGCTCGCAGGCGCCCTCACCATGGCCCTGTTCACCTATGTATTCATCAACAGCGGCATGGTTTCCGGCATCCTGCCAGTGGTGGGCGTACCGCTGCCGCTGGTGAGTTATGGCGGCAGTTCCCTGGTGACGCTCATGGCAGGCTTCGGTATGCTCATGGCCATCCATTCACACCGCAAGCTACTGGCATCGTGACTTCTTCCGGCCGCACTACGCCCGCCTTCATTTTGATCATCGCAAGCTGTTTACTTGCCAGCTGCTCCCATGTGGTAAAGCCGGTTCAAGCCCGACATGCTGCTCCGGCTTCGGCACAACCGTCGCCGGCTGGCTATGCGGCGCGTCCTGAAGTACAGCAGTTCATCGTCCGGCTGGTGCAGCAGGACGGCTTTGACAAACCTTGGCTGGAAAAAGTCTTCAATTCCGCACAACGGCGCGACAGCATTCTCGCCGCCATCGCAAGACCGTATGAAGCCAAACCCTGGTACCAATACAAGCCACTGTTCGTCACTCCGGCGCGCATCAACGCCGGCGTGACATTCTGGGATGCGCACCGCGCGCTGCTCGACAAGGCGCAACAACAATACGGCGTGTCGCCGGACATCATCGTGGCCATTCTGGGCGTGGAAAGTTTTTACGGCCGGCAGAAAGGCGGCTATCCGGTGCTGGACGCCCTGACCACGCTCAGTTTCGACTACCCACCCCGTGCCGGTTTTTTCCAGGCTGAACTGGAACAGTATCTATTGATGTGCCGTGAACACGCTTTTGATCCGCCGTCTCTGATGGGCTCCTACGCCGGCGCCATGGGTGCGCCGCAGTTCATGCCGGACAGCTACCGGCAATACGCGGTGGCTTTTGACGGCCGGGGCCAGCCGGACATCTGGAACGACTGGGCGGACATCATCGCCAGCGTGGCGAATTATTTCCAGCTCCACGGCTGGCAAGCCGACGGCCTGGTCGCCGTACCGGCGGCGTTGCCATCCGTTGTGGCGCAAACGCCTGCAACGCTTACGCCCACCACCGTCGGCGCCTTGCGCAGCGCAGGTCTGGAGGTGAGTCAGGGACTGGCGAATGACACGCCCGCCATGCTGGTACCACTGCAACTGGAAAACGGCATCGAGTATTGGCTGGGCATGCACAATTTCCGCGTCATCCTGGCCTACAACAAGAGCCCGCTGTACGCCATGGCAGTGTATGACCTGGCCACGCGCATCAGCGACGCGCGAGCAAGGGAGGGGCAAAGTGCGCCGCCCTGATACGCGCGAGGCACTCGCCCTGGTGCTGACGGCGTTTTTGTTCGCCGGTTGTGCGCAGTTTCCCACGCAGGATCATGGTCCGGCCACTCCGGTGGACGTATCGCAGGTTCCGAATGCGGTGCCGCGTTATGAAACCAGGAGTCCTTACGGTAATCCGCTTTCTTACACGGTATATGGTCAAACCTATGACGTGCTGCCGAGCTGTGTCGATTATCATGAACGTGGCATCGCCTCCTGGTACGGCACCAAGTTCCACGGCGGCCGCACCTCCGACGGCGAAACCTACGACATGTATGCCATGACCGCCGCCAGCAAGGTGCTGCCGCTGCCATGTTACGTGCGGGTAACGAATCTGCAAAATGACAAGAGCGTCATCGTCAAGGTGAACGACCGCGGGCCATTCGTGGCGAACCGCATCATTGATCTGTCTTATGCGGCTGCCGTGCGCATTGGCATGCTCGGCACCGGCACTGCACTGGTGGATGTGACCGCCGTGTCGCCGGGCGAACCCACGCCGCCCATCGGATCCGGCAGCAATGTGCCAGTGCAAAGCGGTGCTCCACCCGTGAGCGCTGCCACCGGCACCATCAACAAACCGCAGATCTTCGTGCAGGTGGGCGCCTTCGCGAACCGGAGCAATGCAGAGCGTGTGATGCAACGTCTGCGCGCCGGAGCCATCAGCCCGGCATTCATCCTCACTGAAGTCCAGAACGGCATCACCTTCTATAAAGTGCGTGTCGGTCCTCTTCCAGACGTGAGCCGTGTGGACGCCCTCACCGCGCAGCTTGGCGGTCTGGGATTTGCCAATGCGCAGGTGGTCATTCCGTAGAACCTATCTCAAAACGTCGCGAGCGCAGGCAGAACGGTACGCCGCATGCGGCGTACCGTGGCGGCGAGGCCCGATGATTCGTCGGGCGGAGTGTACGCGGCAGTACATGAGGGCTCGCCGTATACGGCGAGCGGGCGAACAGGATGTTCGCCCTGGGCCACAAGCGGAGCAGGGAAGCGAAGCGATGTGTTTGAGCCGACATGCGACAAAGTTATGCCCAGCGCAGCAGTTTTGAGATAGGTTCTAGGTAGAAACCGTATTCTTCCACCCAATGGCGCGTTAAAATTGCGCCTTCGCCCGGCGTGAACCGGTCTCTTTACGGCCTCCATCAATATTAAAGAGGTGTCCTCTTGAGAAGCCAGCGTCTTGTTGCCCATACACTGGGTCTGCTTATCCTCTGCATCACCCTGAGCGCACAGGCGATTCCGATTCCCGCACCGCCGCAGCTCAAAGCGAAAAGCTACGTGCTCATGGATGCCAACAGCGGCCAGGTGATTGCCGCGAGCAATTCGGATGTGCATACCGAACCCGCGAGCCTCACAAAGCTCATGACCGTGTATGTGGTATTCCATGCCCTCAAGGACGGCGTGATCCAGCTCGATACGCCGGTCACCATCAGCGTCAAGGCCTGGCGTATGGGCGGCTCGCGTATGTTTGTGAAGGTGGGCAGCCAAGTGAGCGTGGAGAACCTGCTGCAAGGCGTAATCGTGCAATCCGGCAACGATGCGGCCGTTGCGCTTGCGGAACGCGTCGGCGGCACGGAAGCTGGCTTCGCTGATCTGATGAATCAGTATGCGCAAAAGTTGGGCATGAAGAATACCCATTACGTGGACGCCTCCGGCCTTACCGATGATCCGAATCACTATGTGTCTGCGCTGGACCTGGCGATTCTGTCGCGCGCCATCATCAATGATTTCCCGAAATACTACCAACGCTTCTTTTCCGAAAAGCAGTTTACCTGGAACAAGATCACTCAGCCAAACCGCGTGTCGCTATTGTTCACCGACCCGTCCGTGGACGGTCTGAAGACCGGCTTCACGGACAAAGCCGGTTATTGCATGGTGGTCTCGGCGCTGCGCAACGGTATGCGGCTGATCGCGGTGGTCATGGGCACACCCTCGGAAAAGGCCCGCGCCATTGATGACGAGGCGCTGCTCAACTACGGCTACAATTTCTATGAAACCCGCAAGCTGTATGCCGCCGGCACGGCCATCACCCAGCTCAAAGCCTGGAAAGGCGCCGACAGCCGCGTGCCGGTGGGTGTGACACACGATCTATATGTGACCATCCCAAAGGGCAGTTATAAGCAGCTCACTGCTACCCTGCAAACCCCGGCGGGGCTCATCGCGCCGATTGCGGCCGGCGCGGCGGCAGGTTCAGTGAATGTTTCCTATGACGGCAAAGCGTTGATTGATGCGCCGTTGTGCACCCTGCAGGCGGTACCCAAAGGCAATATTTTCAAGCGCATGCTGGATAGTGTGCGCCTGTGGTTCACCAAAAAATAATGGCGGAACCGCTGCCCATCGCACATTTCAACGGCGCCTTCCTACCGCTGGCCGAAGTGCGCGTTTCGCCGCTGGATCGGGGATTCCTGTTCGGCGACGGCGTGTATGAAGTCATCCCGACTTACCGTGGCAAACTGTTTCACCTGGACGCGCATCTTGAGCGGCTGCAATACAGTCTGGAGGGCATCCGCCTCAAGAACCCTCATGACCATGCGGAATGGAGCACGCTGCTGAATGATCTGGTGGAAAAAAACGGCGGCGGCAACCAAGCGCTGTATCTGCAGATAAGCCGTGGCGCCGATACAGCGCGCGACCACGGCTTTCCGCAAGGCGTGCCACCCACGGTATTCGCCATGTGCGCACCGCTCGCGGGTTTGCCCGTCGAATTGATTCAGCGCGGCGCGAAGGCACTGACACTGGACGACATCCGCTGGCGGCGCTGTGACATCAAATGCGTGGCGCTGCTGGGCAATGTGCTCTTGCGTCAGGAAGCACTGGAACAGGGCTGCAGCGAAGCGGTGCTGGTGCGCGACGGATATGCAACCGAAGGCACTGCCAGCAGCCTGCTCATCGTGTTGCGAGGTGAAATTGTCACGCCGCCCAAAAGCCGCGACCTCCTGCCCAGCATCACCCGCGATGTAGTACTTGGTCTGGCGGCGCAACACCGCCTGCCGTATCGGGAAGCGCGCATTCATTTGGGGCAACTGCACGAAGCTGAAGAAATCTGGTTCGCGAGTTCCACCCGCGAGGTGTATGCGGTGACGGAATTGGACGGACGCAAAGTAGGAAACGGCAAACCGGGCGCGCACTGGCAGCGTATGTACGAGCTTTTCCAGCAACACAAGCCACAGTTGAACGCCGCCTGAAGTCCGTGAGCGACACCTCGCCTCTGAAGTTTCCGCTGGAATTCCCGGTCAAGATCATGGGACGGGATACGCAGGTGTTCCACGATGCCGTGGCGGTCATCTTCGCGGAACATGTGGCTCCGATCGAAAATCTGAAAGTCGCAAGACAGTCGAGCAGCGCCGGCCGGTTCATTTCTGTCACTGTCACATTTACCGCCGAGAGCCGTGAACAACTGGATGCGCTGTACCGGGCGCTGACGGCCAGCGAACACGTGCTCATGACCTTATGACCCGCGGAATTGAAGCGCCTGTGCTGCGCGATCTGGGTTGCGTGGCCTACGAACCCACGTGGCGTGCCATGCAGGCGTTTACCGACAGGCGTGAGGCTTCCACCCGCGATGAGATCTGGTTCCTGGAACATCCGCCGGTATTCACCCTGGGACTCGCGGGGAAAATTGAACATGTGCTCGCGCCCGGTGACATTCCGGTTATTCATATAGACCGTGGTGGCCAGGTGACCTATCACGCCCCCGGCCAACTGGTGGTCTATCCGCTCATTGACCTGAGACGCCTCAAGCTGGGAGTGCGGGCGTTGGTCGAAGCCATTGAAAACAGCGTCATGGATACCTTGACGGAATTTGGTATCCGCTCGGTCTCGAAACGCGAAGCGCCTGGCGTCTATACGCCTGACGGCCGCAAACTGGCGTCACTGGGTTTGCGGGTACGGCGCGGCTGCTGCTATCACGGCCTCGCGTTCAACGTGGCCATGGACCTGGAACCGTTTTCGCGCATCAATCCCTGCGGGTACGCGGGTCTCGAAATGACGCAAGTGAAAGACCTGGGTGGTCCGGCGAGCGTCGGTCTCGTAGCGGAAAAACTGAAGCCCAGACTGACTGCGCGCCTAGGGTACAATAGCTAGATTATTTTCCCGGCGGCTTCCACTGCCGGTAGGCCATAGGACTGCATGTGAGCGAACCCCTGAGCGCCCTCCGCACCCGGCTCGAACCCGGCAAAAAACTCAGCGCCGCCGAAAAGATGGCGCGCATTCCGGTGAAAATCGAGCCCACCGTTACGCCGCTGCGCAAGCCGTCCTGGATCCGGGTGCGCTC